>NZ_JAVHZD010000022.1:0-145558 GCF_031119615.1 Paraburkholderia sp. SARCC-3016
GCCAAGCGGTCTTAGGAAGACAAAACATTCTACCAACTCCTTGGCTCACAGAACGACATGGCTACGATCCGACTTGTAAATACATCGTAATCTGCAGCAGCTGCACGAATCCATTATTGATAGGTTGGCGAGGGGTATTCGGCGTCACAAGCTCGGGTGGCGGCTCTGCACAACCAAGTCCGACCCACTGTGCTCCGTTCCAAGTAGGCGCTTGTGTCTGAATCTGGTCAGCGGAACACCCCGGCGGCTGCACGAAATGACACGCCGGCTGCGTCCATTTCGACCCTATCCACTGCGCCGGCGCATCGGTCACGGTTCCGGGCGTCGCTGGGCACAGAGGAGGCTGTATGTACTCATGCACCAGCGGAATCACGCACGTCGAATCCTGATAGTCCTGTATGCAGCCAATCGGTGGTGCCGCGAATGCGGACCGCCCGAAGAACATTGCGGCGACCAGCAGCAAGAGTTTGATGAGCTTCATGATTTAACGTCCTTTAATAAACACAGTACGTCGAGGCCATCACCGTGCCAGCGACGGGCTGTAGCTGACCATTCAGAATGGAAACGGGCCATGGACCAGGTCCTTGTGGCGACACATCGCTTACTGTCGCCGTCGGGTCAACAGAGATGACCTGCGGCGTGAACAGAACTTTTGGCGTGCCACCTGCACTGCAAGTGGGGGGTAACACAACCTGTCCGCTGCTATATGGGTTCTGTGTAATGAGCTGCCATGGACCGCCGACCGGGATCAATTGTCCTCCCTGGCAGGTGAGCACCTGTCCCGATCCATCACTGTTGCCGACGACCATTGGCGGAGTGCAGGCCGCGCGCGGCACCCCGGTATTCGCGAGCTGCAGCGGGCCATGCAACGTGGCTGTACCCATGTCGGCCGGTGCGGGCGCAGTACCCGCCTCGTTCTGGATAAACAGCGTGCCAGGGGAGCGGACAGCGTTACTCACTGCGACATTCGAAGCAGCGACCGTGGGTGCCGCGATGGTCCCCTGCGCGTCGATGTTCCCAACGTTGTGCAGATCGACGCCGTTCACGTTCTGGCTACCCGTCCACGTCAGATGACCATCGCGCGCGATCCATACCGAGTCGCCATCCGAGCCCGGACCGTTCGTTGCGAGAATCACCGCGGGCTGGTTGCCGAGCGGATTGGTCGCTGTCCATGCGCCGTTCAGGCCGCTGATCTCACTGGCATTCTGTGTCTTCGAAAACCCGAACGATGCCCCGCCCGCCAACGCGATCTGTGCAGCACCGGCCACGTCTGCCTTGCCGTTCTTTGTGAGCGGCAACGATGGATAGAACGTGTACGAGACGTGACAATTGCCAGCCTCCTGCGTGCATCCATCCGGCACCATCGTCATGCTGACCGTGTACTGGCCACCCCAGAACGGGCCATTCCTGTGCGGCTGCTTCAGGTTGCCGTTCGTGAACAGCTGGTCGAGCGTCGGCGGCGTCAGGTCAGGCGAACCGCTCTGCGTGAACTCGTCGAGCAGCGCCGCGAAGTTGTCGGTCACCCATTGCGACAGCGCATCGTTGATGACCGCCTCGTTCTGCCCTTCAATCGCGAGCAGCTGTGCGCGCTTGTGCGCAATGTCCTCGCGGATGCCTTGCACAGTGAGCGCCGCAGCGGCCACGAGCACGATCACCATCTCAATGATGCTTACCATGGCGATCGCCGGTCAGCTACGCGTGGTGAACATCTCGATACTGGCGGTACTGCCCGCGGACTGACACGCGGTGGCCGCTGTGTCGCTGTCAAACGTTGTGTTCGGACCCGACACGGTCGTGCCGTTCACGACGAGCTGCGTGTACGCGTTGGCCAGTGCGGCGACGCTCAGTGAGCAGACCGTCGCCGGTACCGGGTAGGTGACCACCAGTGCATCGTTGGTCGTGTCAACTGTGCCCGCAGCGGCGGTTACATCGCCGCCGAATATGCCCTTGACCGCATTGAACCCTGTGGCAACACGTGCTCCTGCTGCATCGAACGCGTGATTCTGCGCGAGCGTCTGCAGCGACTCTCCCGCGAAATCGGTATCGTTTGCAGTCGCGTCAAGAATGCCCGTATGGAACAGTTGCGCCTCGCTCTTGAATTGCGACGCGTGGATGCGGTCCATCACGAACTTTCCGCCAGCGTACGCGCCGAGCGCGAGTAGCGCGGCACCGGCCATCACCGCAGCTGCTTCAATCATGGAAAGCTCGCCGGTCTGGCGCCGACGGCGGCCCATGTCGCGCAACGAGGGAGAGTTGATTGGACGTTTGTATTGCGACATGACGAGCCTAATGTGAAAGGGTTTGAACATCGGGGACTGGCGACGTATCGAGACTGGCCGCACCGGTCATCAGGTAGGAGCCCACACCGAGAACAAGAAACGCCACCGCAGCCAGGCCGAGCAGGACGTAATGCGTGACCTTCGCGCTACGACGCACGGCTTCCACAACGCGGGAGAGCGAATCACGACCCAGATCCTTGATGGCCTGGACGAACTGGTCGCGCCCGGCCGCGTCCGAAATCGTGTCGACCACCATCTCGGAGAAGATGCCCGTGTCGAGCGCGCGCATCGGCTCATGCGGCGTGAGCGTGAGTCGCCGGCTCATGCGCATGAGGTGCCAGCGCAGCCACGGATCGGCCGAGCGCGTGAGGCGATCGAGCGCCGCGCGCAGCGTGAGCCCCGAATCGAACAGGCCCGAGAGCGACACGATCAGCAGCGCCGCGCGCAGATCGCGACGGTTGCGCCACATCAGCGGCGCGCGATCGAGCCGGTTGCGAAACTCGCCTGTCCAGCGGCGCATCGTCCAGAAATAAAACGAGACTGCAGAGACGAGCAGACTGCCGGTCAGCCACCAGTACTCGTAGCAGAAGGTGTCGATCGCGTAGACGAACTGCCCCGCCGTCGGCCATTGCGCCAATGGCTTGACGTCGAGCACCTGCGGGAAGATCGCCCCGCCGAACAGCATGCAGAAGGCGTACAGGTAAACAAGAAGGAACGCTGGATAAGCCATCTCGATCGACGTCGTGCCGGAGAGGACGCGCTTTGCACCCGCCGCCATCTCCGCCAGCTCAAGTCCGCGCACCGCGGCGTCCGCGCGGTTCGACGCGCCGGCGAGTTCGAGCAGTGCGTACTCGTCGTTGGGAATGAAGCGCTTCATCGCGGCCGCGAAGTCGTCGCCTGCCTGCATGCGTCGGGCGATCGCCTGGAATGCAGGCCACACAAAGGCTTTGCGTGAGCGATGCCGGCGCTCCAGTGTCGTCAGGCGTTCAAGCAGCGTTTCGCGATTGCGCAGCCCCTTCGAGACGACGTCAAGGCGTGTTTCCCGATAAAACGATTCACGCATTTTCTGGAAACGCCACGTCGCGATGCGCATGCGCTCGTCGCGCGGTAGCGCCATGAACAGCGTGTACAGAATGCCCCGGGTCATGACGGCATCCTCCCGTCGCGGTCCGCGAACACGTGGTATTCCGCGAACGGCTTCATCGACCCGTCGATGAAGCGCGGATCGATGATGCCGGTCGACGCCTTGTAGAGCGCGTGCTCGTAGATGGTCTTGCCAGTCATGTCAGCGCTGGCGAAACCCGTGGTGCGTGTTGAGCGCCAAACCTTTTCTGCGCCGCGCCAGTCGCGCACGGCGATACGATCGAGAAACTCGGGCGTGGGCCTGAACAGTTCCATCGCGAGGGTCTGCCCTTTCGTGCCTGCGGCGACCTTGCCTGCGCGCGTGAACAGGCCCGGCAACCGGCAATGTTGGCAGCCGTCCTCATCCCTGCACGCCATCTTCGATGTGTCGAGGCCGAACTTCGTGCGCAGCAGTTCCAGCTGCGCTGCGGGCATCACGTCCTCTGCAGGTCGTTTGCAGTGTGGGCACAGCAGCGGAATCAGCTTCTGGTTGCCGACCGCATTGACGAACTTCTCGGACGACACCTCGTCGATCGGCAATTGAAGGCGACCGCCAACGAGCCGCATGAACGCGCCGATCGCGCTGTCTGCGTGAAACGAGGTGCGCACCGGGTGGCCGGTGAGCGCCAGTTCGGCGACAAGCGCCGCCATCACGCGATCACGGACCTCATTGATCGTCAGGTCGTCGGGGTCCATCCGCATGAGCGTACGCACCACTTCAGCTGCCTTGCGATTCGCGTCCTCATCCGTTTCGTCCGGTCGCCGCGGAATCGAAATCTCGGATAACCAGGGCTGCGGATACTCAGCCGGCTCACTGACCGCATACTGCTTGCTCAGATCCCGCGAACTCATCAGATACGACAGGGCACGCAACAGCGTCGTCTTTGCAGAGCCCGTCTCGCCGGTCACGATGACCACACCACCGCTCACGTTGCCCAATGACTCGATGATGCGCAGCTGGCTCGGCTCGAGTCCCATCTCGCCGGGCGAGCGCACCTTGACCTTCCGGAAGTTGCCGTCGAGCAGACGCAATGCCACGTCAAACCCGCCAACGAGCGGCGAGCTCTGCCAGCGCAGGTTAAGCAGATCCATCTGCGCGACGAGCGGGATCATTGCTGACTGCGGCGCGCTCGGCTGGAACGTCTCACCCGAATTGGTATTGCGCTGGACCAGGTCCTGATACGCGGCCGACAGCGCGCGCCGCACGAGCGCCTTGGGCATGTTCCGGTACGAGTACAGATCGCCGTTTACGCGAAAGCGCAACTCGACCTCGTCGTGGAAGTCGCGGTACTCCCAGTGCACGTCGCTAGCGCTATACGCGTGCGCGGCCTCCATCACGTCCCGGAATGTACCGATCGCGCGCGACGACTCGGGCACGATCGCGGCCGAGCGGTTCTTCTCCGTCGCATAGAGTGCGGCGATCACTTCTTCGGTCGCGATCATTTCCTCGCGCACGGCAATATCGGCGCGCGCGAGGTCTTTCAGGTACGTCGAATAGAGCGCCGTCTCGTGAAAGCGCTTCGTCGCGACGACAATCGCCACACCGGCCTGCAAGTCGACCGCAACGAACTCACGGCGTGCTGTATCAGTGATCTTCAGCGCGGCGTCGGCGCTGCGTTCGCAAAGGATGCGCTTGAACGAGATCGCGTCGGCAGAGACGAGTTGCGGCAGACCCGCCGGCGTGATCGTGACGTCCTGCGCGACCAGATCATTTCCAGCGTCGTCGGGCTGAAGTGCGCCTGGTTCGTTCACGGACCTGGGAAGATCCGCCACTACCGTATTGGCGACCAGTCCAGCAGGCGCCGGCGCCGTTGCAGTCCGGTCCATCACTGGCTCGACCGCCGCGCCTGCGTCCACTTGCGGTGCTGTCGCGGGCGCTTCCTCGACAACTCCCCGTGGTGTTGCCGGCGCGTTGCGAAACGGTTCGCTCTCTTCAGGGGCGTCATGCGCATCGACGTCGGTGACATCGGCCATGCGTAACCGCATGCCGAGCGTCATCGGTTGACCCGCGACGGGCTCCGCCGCTGCGCTTGTCGGGTTGGTCGCCGGGTTCGCGCTTTTAAAGCGCGGCTCTGCGCCCGCGATTGGCATCGAAGCAGCCGGCGTCGACTCGGTGAAGCTGGCACGCAGGCCCTTGAGTCGTGAGAGGATGCCGCGCGAGGAAGGCTCATCGTTGTCCACACCTGAGAACATGCTCATGTTTATCTCCCGAATGAAGCCGGCACCGGCGCGGGCATCATGGCCGGCGGCAGCGGTGCACCAAGGTCGGCAAGCGCGCGCAGCGGACCGGCTGCAACGGGGCCCGGGTCGCGTTGCGGCGAGCCTCCGCTGATCGGTTCGGTCCAGCTCCGTTTGCCGTTCGAAACACTCACCAGATAGCCATCCACTTTCCGGACTCTCCAGCCGTTGAGCAGCTTCGCGCCGACGTGCGCGGGATAGACCGCACCACGGTATTCGTAGAGGACATTCGAGCCGGTTGGGTCGCCGAAGGCGCCAACGAAGCGGACCGGCTCGGCCCGCTCTTCAACGTGCGTCTGCACGGGCGGGGGCATTGGCAGTGCGGGCGGCGGTGTGACTGCCGCCTGAGGCTGTGATGCGGGCTGGTCGCCGCCCTTGAGCTGACGTACCACCTTGTCGCGCGCGAGCTGGTCGATATCGTCGATCGACAGATGCGGCGATGCAGGGTCGGCAAAGGCCGCGGTGCTCACCAGCAGCGCGCCAAGCATGAGAAGCCGTTTAATCCGGAACATAGTATTTGCCCTTCGCAGTGAAATGGATGCCAACCTGATCCTTCAGCCACAGCTCGACGCTCAGACTCTCGAGCGTCATGCTTGGCGGAAGCCTCGCGAGTAGCGGCGCCTGCCAGCGAAAGCCCTCGATCTTCCAGTTGCCTTGCCGGATCACCGGGAACGCTTTTCCCTTTGCAGTACGCACAAGCGCTGGCGGCACGGCGAGCAACGGCTTTGCGGGCTCGAGCCTCACGACGTAGCCGTGACTGTCGATCTCATAAGGCTTGACCGAGAGCCGCTGCGGCGGCGTCTGCACCATGTCAATCAGCGCCTGTTCGTCCGGCCAGTCCTTGATGTTTTTTGCCGATACGGTCGCAACGGCGGGCACGCCGGGACCGCGCATCGTCAGGTGCAGGCCGTCCGGATCGAAACGCACCGGACGCATCGCTGCGTCGGCGACCGTGTCGAAGCCGCCGAAGCTGCCACCTTCGCGACGGTAGGTGATCGTGCAGTTACCGGACGAGCCACACTCGGCGCGCTCGAAGAGCCAGCCTGCGAGTACCGTCTCGTTGGTACCCAGCTGCGCGAGCAGCGCTGGAGCGAGCGCCGACGCGCGCGGTTCGGCGTGATCAAACGTCTGATTCACGACTTTCGCGTAACGCTCCTGCAGCGTCGGTTCGCGTTTGGGCGGCGGTGGCGGCGGCGCAAAGGCGTCCATGACCTTGATCACGCCAAAGATGACGGTCGCGACGATCACGATGAGCGGTATCGCGGCCGGCACATGCACGGGCAGCTTCTGGATGCGGCCGCATTTCCGATCCGCGAGCAGCGCGGCCGCGCTGAACTCTTCGTCGACGTCGCCAATCGACTGTCCTGCGCCGAGCGTCGAGAGTGAAAGGTTCAGGCGCAGGCATTCCTGCTCGATATCGAAGCGCCGCACGCGCGCAGCTTCGACGGTCAGCACTTCATCGTTGCGTACCGCGCCCCGCACGACGAAGACGAGGTGGACTTTCTCCGCGTCCTGCAGCAGGACAAGCGCTGCCACCCTTGATTTCACACGCGCATGCAGGGCGATGCGCGCGGCGCCTGAATACAGCCGCGCGCCCCGCACTTCTCCCGTGTCCGGCGCTGCAAAGCCACCGATCAGTTCGTCGCCGACCTTGTACTCGACATAGTTCGTCGCGCCAAAGTCATCGGCGTACCGACGACGCTCGGCCCGCGCACCCTTGACCGGGTACGCGCGCCAGTCAAGGCCGAAAGCGAGCCTCGCGCGCCGGTCGCCCGGCAGTGGTTCCGTGATATGCATGGTTGCGCTCACATCGACGGCACGACACTCGCCGTGAGCATGATCACCTGGAACATCTGCGACTTGTTCCAGGTGCCCGTTATACCGGCGATGCCGCCATTCGTCGTGCTGTCGGCCTGATCGTTGACGGTGCCGTACAGCACGACCGTCTGGCCATCGGATAGCGCGATCGTCTGGTCATTCTTGCTGCCGATCGTGTGCGCGAGCTGGATCTGTTGCAGCGTCTGGCCGTCGCCTACGGTCGCCGAGGTGAACGGCCCGTTCAGCTTGGAACTGTCGGACCAGTAGGCGAGCACGATCTGGTTGTGATCGTTGACCGACGGCAGGATGTTCACGAAGTCGCCCGTCGTCACCGTACCTGGCGTGAGTCCCGGCACGCCACCTGACGTTCCGCTGATGCTGCCCACCGAGGGCGTCGTCGAGCGCAGGTAGTCGTCACTCTGGAACGACGCCACCGACACCGGCAGGCCATTCAGCGTCAGCTTGGTCTGTGTGGAATCCGTGATGGTTTTGCCGTACATGTTGAGGGCATTGATCACGGCATTCGTGCCCGAGAACGGCGTATTGGGCTTGAGCACCGAGAGGCCCACCGTGCCGCCGCCGGAGGACAGCGAGGTTGGCGAAGTGAAGCTCACTGCGTACTTCGCGAGGCCGCCCTGAATGCTGTTGAACACGACATCCGCATTCACCCCGGCCTGACTACCGTTGTTCAGCTGGATCTGCAGCGTGCGTACGCGAATCGACACCTGACGCGTCGAGATCGCGTTCTCGCGCGAGAGCAGCTCGCCCATCCGGTCGGCGGCTTCCTTCGTGTCGTAGACAACGACAAGGCGGCTTTGCGGATTCACGACGACACGACCCATCGGCGAGCGAAGGCGGTTGAGTTCGTCGGTGATCGACTGGATCTGGTCGAACGAGCCATCGCGGCCGGTCGACGTGGTCGCCGAGAAGGACCCGGTATCGCTGCTGGTCGACCCACCGCCATTCGCCTGGTTGCCGGTCGACGTGTTCATGCCTTTGGACATGGTCGACTTGACGGAGACCTTGCCCGGAATCGCGGCGACCTGATACATCCGCGTCACGAAGCGCGAGATGTTGATCGTGGCGCCATCGAATGACCAGTCGAGGCCCAGGCTCTCGGTCATGTCGCGCAGATAGGAACCCACCTTGCCGGTGTATGCCTGCGCAAACACCGGCTCTTCGTAGTTGTTGCGGCCCACTGCGCCCGAAACACCGTTCGTCTTCCCATCGCCCGTCGATTCGCGCGGCACCAGCGATTCACGTGGCACAAAGACATCGGGGCTCAGGTGCACCGAGTACCCGGTCGCGTTTGAGATCAACGTCGCGATCTGTTTGACACCAAGGTTCGCGGGTATGGTCACCTGCCGCTCACGGAAGACCGCGGGCAACGAAGCGTCGTAAGCGACCGGTACCTGACGGTCGCCCAGAAAAGCGGAATACACATCCTCGACGAGCGGCAGCGGTTGCGGTTCTGCGTTCATTGCATCCGTTGCGGTCTGATGGCTCGCGTCGTAGACGGCATTGATGTCGCCTTGCGTCACCGCGCAGCCCGCGATGATCGTGACGGCCGCCGCGGCGACCGCGCTCTTCAGGAAAGGCATGCGCATGATCAGTCCTTGCAGTTGGCCGCGCGGGCGATCACGCGGATGACGTTGTTGGTATGGCGGCAGATACGCGTGGGCGTGCGCATGTGATTGGTCGCGCGCATCACCTGCGTGAGTACCGAAGTGAAATCGCCCGTGAACGAGGCGTTGAATTCGAGCGGCAGATCGTCGTCGATCTTCCATGCGAGCTGCCAGCCCTGCGTCTGCAGCCACCGGTCGAGCGCGTTACGCAGGTTGATGTCCTGCGGCGTGATGGTGAGCGTCAGTGTCTGATCCGCGGATAGTGGGCCGCCCGGCAATACGACCGGTGCGACTGCCAGCGAACTGGCCGCCGTTATGCCTGGAGATGCTGCCTCTGCCTTTATGGGCGGCGCCTGCCCCGACGTGCCTTGCGAGAGTAGTTGCCAGCCATCGCCTGTGGTCGGCTTTGACTCTAGCGTCGCGTGGCTCATCGGGCTGACAAACAGCAGGACGAGCGCAGACAATGCGCTCACGGATGCACGGATACGGCGATGGGATTGCATGATCGTTGTCGTTTGCATGGTTCAGTGCCCCTGCCGCTGCAGGCGTCGATAGATGGCGTTGGCGTAGACGAGCTGCTTTGAACCGGACGCGGCGTTGTATGCCCCAACCGCCTTCCATGTCGGGCCAAAGCGTTTGATGTTCGACGCAAGAATCCACGTGCCGACATATGCGTTCACGCAGGCGTCGAACAGGTGCTCCCGGCGGATGCCATAGCGCGCGAGTGTCGGCAGCCACGAGGTGTTGATCTGCATCAGCCCGATGTCCTCGCTGCCATTGGCATTCACGTTCACCGCGTTCGCACGCATGCTGGACTCGTGCTGTGCAATGGCGTGCACGAGTTGCGTGCTCACGTGCTGGAATGCGGCCGCGTCGTCGAGACAATCTGCGTGGCACGGCACTGCGCCAAACAGGACTGTGCTGGCCAGCACGGAGATCGGGCGCATCACGGCTTCACCATGGCGGTGGCGGTGGCGATTGCCGGTACGGCCTCGGACCCGCCACCTGGCTGCTCCGTGTATCTCACGTCATGCCGGCGCGTCACATTCAGCGTGCTGCCGTCCGCAGTCACGATGAACTGGTCGGCTGTTCCGTTGAACCGGTAGTAGCGTCCCTTCTGCTCGCCCGACCCGAGGTGTCGTGCATCCGACACCGTCGCGTGAATGACCGATACCGCGAACTTGAAATACGTCTGCCCATCGTTGTCGAATACCGCTTCGAGGTGCACCGGGCTCGCATGGTCGAAGTCATAGACCGTGCCTGCCGTGCGGATCATGTTCACGCTGTTGCTGCCATCCGAGACCGTGAACCGGTCCGCCCGATCGATCGTGACAACAGGCGTTGCGTCGTCCCACTCCGGATGTAGCGATTTGCCTTCGGGCGTGCGGAACGTCAGCTTCTTCACGGCCTTCGCGAAGCGGATCTGTGTGTGCGCATCGTCGGCGTCGCGAATCGCCTGTGCCCCGAAGTCTTCGGCCAGCAGCGAAACCTGCGGCGCCGGCGTGTCTGCGTTCGCAGCAACGGCTTCTGGCATCGCATCGGGATGTGATTTTTCACCGGCGGCGTAATTGAGCGCGCCGGACTTCGGCGCATCCCGATGCAGGCGGATATGGCGCGACGTGAAATCGACATCCGCATACAGCCCGTTTTGCGTCATCAGGCGGTCAAGCGCCTGCATCCAGTTCTCGCCCGCGTGCGTCGCAAACGTGCTGGATTCAGTCAGATCAACATCTTTTTGCGCCGAGCCCGTCCAGCCTTGCGGCGCGAGTGCCTTGACGATGTTCGCGACGGGCATCGTCGCCTTCAGCGAACGCACAGGCTCGAGCGAGCCGTGCGAGCCGATCAGCACGAGGCGGTTCGTGAATCCGTCGAATGCGGGCGGCTGATCGTCGCGCAGCGTGGCGAGCGTTCCGCGTGCCCCAGCGCCGATGAAGGCGTTCGCCCTCGTCCACCTAGCCGTGGCAGTCCTGCCAGCGACCGTATACGTGACCGACTCAGGCGTTCCGTCGACGACGACATACGGACCTTCAGCGTGTCCGCCCGTTGCCGTAATGACCTGATCCGCGCGCGGCTGGATATAGGTTTTCGACCCGTCGTTGAAGATCAACGCCGGGCGCTCTGCGATACCGCCCGAAATCTCGTAGTCGAAATCGAACGGATCGGTATTCGCAGCGTGCGCGGCCATCGCGTTGAGCAACGCTAAACAGGCAAGCGCAATACGGGAGACGGTGTGCTTCATAGTCCGGCCTGGATCTGATCAAGGTGTCGCGCGAAACGCGCCAGGTACGCCTGACCGGGGACCGGGTTGGCGCTGTGGTAGTACGCGATAGCCTTCGCGACGGAGTGCGTCTTGCTGTAGTTCTCGTTGAGAATTTCCTCCGCAACGCGAATGCTCGTCGCGGGCGCGAGCGCGTCCCAAGGTGACGCAAAGCGGCGCGCGTGGTAGCCCCAGTTGATCTGCATGAGACCTACGTCGAAGTCGCTGCGGCCGCGCGCGATCAGCGACTGGACAACGCGATAAGCATCCTCGCGGGTCTTGAAGAAAAAGCCCTGCCCCGCGATGTTCAGCGTCCACGGCCAGGCGCGTCCGTTCAGTCCCGACTCGTTGAGCGCGATGCCCGCGAGAACCTTTGGATCGACGCTCGTGTGCATCACCTCGAATGGGACGGTCGCGCTCGCGCAGGCCCAGCCGCCACGGCCTTCCGCAATCGCGGCCTGCGCTTCGTCATCTAGCACGGCGGGCTGCAGCCAGCCCTTCGCGATGAGCAGTTGCTCCAGCGACACCTTCTGCGCATCGATTGAAACCGTGATGCCCGTCTCCGGGGTACTCGCAACCGTCTGCCCCACAAGCGGGGCCGCCCACGATTCGAATGCGTGCAGGCCGCACCAGAACACGGGCTTTCCGCCAAACGAAGCGAGCTTGCGCGCATCGCCCTGGGCGAGCACAACGCTCGTCGGACTGATCACTTCTGCGATTGTCACAGCATGAGCGCAGTGGAAGTGCGCAACGAGCACGGCAGAAAGCACGCCGAAGATCCAGCACTTTTCCGTACGCTTATTCATCGCGGTACGGCTCCAGCACGATGTCGCGATTGACCTTGAGCATGAAACGCCGCTGGCCGGGGTCCGAGGTAATCGTCGGCGGTATGTTCTTGTAGCGCTCAAGGACCGATTGAGATGTCGTCGCCGCGACCTGTCCCGCCGTAGTGCCAACCTGCGTGACCCCGAGCGGGCCAGTGGTAGTCGACGTCGTGCCGTTCTTGTCAAACGCGCCCAGCAGGATCGCCGTCAGGAACGACGTGCCGAAGATTTTCAGGAAATGGTTGTTGACGTCGCCCGAGAAGCCGGCCGAGCCGTCTCCATCGGCGCCCTGCGCGCCGAAGAGCGGGACGTGCTTGCCGTTCGGCAAACGCAGCTCCGTTGCCGCGACCAGAATGCTTTCCTGTCCCGGCTGGATATCAGAGCTATACGGTGCCGTGATAAAGCTGCCCTTCGGGATCATCAGGCAGTCGCCGCGGATACTGTCGTACACGTCCTTTTCCACCATCAACGAGGCAGTGCCGGGACGATCGGAATCCAGTCGCTCTGCCGCGAGCACACCGATGTGATGCGGAGGCGACAATACGCATCCTCGCGCCTGTCCCACGAAACCGGTGCGCGGGAAGTCCTGGTCGCTGCCCGATTGCATCGAGACGTTCTTGATGAACGTCGCGTCGTGCTCCTGGCTCGAATACGGGCGGGCCGACTGTTGCCCCCCCAGTCCCGCTGCCGCAAGTGCCGACGCGACGCGGTCACCCACCGAGCCTGCTGTATCCTGTTGTGCGGCCGCCTGCCTTGCAGCGACCTGCGCGGGCGTGAGAATTCCAGGCATCTGGCTGGGTGGCGTCGGCGCCGTATCCTTGACCTTCAGGCCGGGCTTGAAAATCGGAGACGCGAAAATAGCATCCGTATCGGATTCGGCCTTGAGCTGCTTCGTCCGCTGATCGTTGATAAAGCCATCGGCCGACAGCGCAGGCGCCGCATTCCCTGCATTCGGCGTCGACGACGACGAAGCGCGCGCGGCAGCCGCGGCCCTCGCTTCCGAGGCCGCCATCTTGCGGGCATCACTCATCTGGTCCTCGATCGTTTTATTGAGGTCCTGCGTGTTGTGCGATTTGTCGACGACTTCCGCCGCCTTGGCCTTCTTCTGCAGCGCCGCCTGTTCGTCGACCTTGGCGCTCTCTTTTACCTGGTAGTAAAAGCCGAGCGCGCCGATCACCACTGCTGCCACACCGCCGACCGCATACAGAGCGTTGCGTGGCGACTTGCCCTTTAAGAGGCTCGCGTGCTGGCTGTCGTGTTGCCCGTTCTGTTGGTTCATGGCGTCTCTCAGAAGCCGAACAGGCCAGGGCGGCGGCGTTTGATGGTGACTTCCTCGTTCGGAGCACGCAGCACGATCTCATTGGCGATCTCCTGCACAACGATGTACTGGCCACGTCGGATGAAGTTCGGGCTCACCACGTCTCCGTGGTCCTTGACGATAGGCACGGCAAACGGCGCGTCAGCGGGCAGACGCAACCACACGGACTTGCCGTCGTCGAACACCGTTTCTGGGCGGAACGACGCCGATCCTGAGATCGTGTAGTCGAAATTGAGCTTGTCGGGCGAGACGCCGATCGGGCCAGAGTCGGTTTCCGTGTCAGAGTCGCCGCCTCGTCCGGTGCCGGAAGCGCCGCCGCCCGCCTGTTCCCGGGCACGAACCTTCGCCATGACGGAGCCGGGATAGTTGAAGCGCACGGTCTGATAGAACAGTCCCCCCATCGGCGACGACACAAGTGTCATGTCGTACTCGCGCAGATTGGTAGTCAGGTGAAGCGTGTTGACGAGGCCGGGCTTGACCGGCTTGACGAAGACGTGGTTTTCGCCATCGGTGTCAATGACCCACTGAACCGAATCGCCCATCGCCGGATCGGTCGTCAGGCGCTCGCCCTTCGCCAGCTCGATCGTCGTGTTCTTCAGGGGCGCGGTCATGATCCGGTAGATCTGATCACGGCTGTAGGGGAACACGGCCATGCGCGCATCACCGGGCATGGTGACCGGGTCGGAGCCGGTGTTAAAGGGATTGACGGGGCTCATCGGGTCGCTCATCGCAGTGGCGAGGTCAAGCGATGTGGCCGGCGTTGCCCCGCCCTTTTTTGCAGCATCCGCTGTCGAGCAGAATGCGGCGGCGCAGGCGAATGCGGCGACCCACGAGGCGAGCGTGCGGGAGGCGATCATCATTGGGTCTTCTGGATGGAGAACAACGGATAGAACAGCCCGAACGGGTTCGCACCAAGTGCGTCTTCGGCGGTCGGCGGAACGATCTGATAGCGGACGGTCAGGGCATACTTCTGAACAACAGGCCTGTCCGTTGGGGACTGGGTCGTGGTCGTTGTGAATTCAACAACCGCAGTGGAATCCTCAAGCAGTGCGACGTTTGTCACACGCACCTCGCGCACCAGTTTCGGATTCAGCACAATCGCTTGGAACGGCGCGTCGCCCTTGATCCAGTCGCCAAACTGGTTTCGCGCGTTTCCCACCATCATGGCCTTCACGCCATTGATGTTCCGTGCCATGCGGGAAGTCTGGATGTCGTCCGTCAGAACGGGCTCGATCGTGAACCAGCGCTCGACGGTTTCGCGCAGAGACGTACGGATCGCCTGATCGTCCGGCTTGTAGGCGGCCAGCTGCGTCACGACGGCATGGCCGTTGGCGTCCGATGACACACCATATGCCTTGACGACGGACGGAGGTGGGTTGCGGCTGTAGACCGCCCCCACCGCTACGACCGCGAGAATGAAGCAGAACGTCTTCCAGTGGTTGGCCTCGATGCGAAGCCGCGCGCCCATGTCGAAGATGATCTTCTCGGGGTCGTCGACTGAGTAACCGCCAGGGGCGGTTGAGAGGGCGATCTGTTTTTTGCTACGGAATAAGCGCATGACGGTCGATCCATTCGGGCCGACTCAATTCAATCAGCCGTGAGGGGAAGCCAATCATGCAAAAGAGACGCGATTTACCACCGCTTTTAGGAGATGGTCTATCTTCTGCCGACGACGGAGCCGGCTCAGGGACATAACCCAGAATGACGCGAAAAAACGCGAGCTTTAAGGTCTTATATCGCTCCCCTGCGCGACTAAACTTGCTCCATTCGGCTTGCTCAGCGATTCCACGCGTTCCACGGCACGATTTCGGGGTTTTGTGACGTTTCCGCAACAACATTTCATCGCGTTTTCAATGGCTTATAACCGTCAGAGTGCCTGGACCGAAGCGATTTGCGTGGAAAAGGGACCTTAGCCGGCTCAGGCTCCTCTTGCTCGAATTGCAACATTCGATGTCTCATGCCCTCCATAATCGGCAAATTGTTGTAAAACGCGCATTAATCCGCAAGCCGCCCGTCTCGAATTGCGTAATCTCGCCTTTCAACACAAGCGTTCTATTGAACCCACGGCGAGCTCCCTCACCCGAAGAATTCTGAACGTGCGAGGCTTTTTTCAAAAACCGTGAGAAATGCCTTGCAGAAAGAACGACCAGGCGACACAATCGAGCCCAACACAAACAATGCTTCGAGGTACGCCTTGTCGACAAAGCCTTTTAAGGTACAAGCAGCCGCGCAGTTGCTTGCGACCACAGTTGATACGGTTCGCCGAATGGTGGATGAAGCCGGCATCGAGGTCGCTCGACAGGAGGCAGGTCCAAAGACCAGACTGTTCTCAATCGAGAATATCTTTGAACTTGCGCGCTACCGCGCCAACCGTCGCAGCAAGACAACGAAGAAAAAGCAGGTAGTGGCGACGGTGTATGCGCCCAAAGGCGGAGTCGGCAAGACGACCCTTGCGAGTAACTTCGGGACCATCTTCGCGCTCAAAGGCCTCCGCACGCTGATTATTGACCTGGATTTCCAAGCCAACCTCACACTCAGTTTCGGTTACGACTCGGAACTGACCGTGGAGGAAGCACTTGAGGCCGGTATCAGCCAGTCGCGAATTGTGGAATACCACTTCGGCAACCTGATCCCGAACTACCCGACGGGACGCGTGACCTTGCAAGAAGCAATCAAGAAGCCCTATGGAGAGTACGGTCCCCACATCGTTCCGGCCGACCTGAATCTGGATCGGCTGGACACGATGCTCACCTATGAGACGCTTGAAGGTCGCAACGCCGATCTAATTCTTGCAAAGCTGCTAAAGGAAGGACTCGCCAAGAAGGACCGTCACTTTGACGTCTCGGATTATGACGTCATTCTGTTCGATGCGGCACCTGCAAAGAACCGTATAACTCGCGGCGCCCTGCTTGCATCGGACTATGTGATTTCGCCTGTCTCGATGGAGAAATTTTCGACGAAAGCTTTGTCCTACCTTTCTAGCGTACTGACGGAGATGCATGATCAGTTCGATAGGAGTCCCGAGCTCATCATCGTTGGTAACTTCTTCGATCCAAACCGGGTGCGCGTAGTGGGTCAATTGATGACCATTACCCAAACTTACCGTGATTCTTGGCTGGACCGCTCGATCCGTCGAAGCGAGGACTTTCCAAAGGCTTTGACGGGCGAATCTGATCTCCCGCTCGTTCTTTCCAAGCCCAATAGTCAGGCTGCAGTCGAGCTTCGCGAAAGTGCAGAGGCACTGCTAAACCGAATGGGACTGATCGATGGGTAAAAATACAAGCGACGCCGATTTCGTCGCCCAGCTGCGAAGCCGAAATTCCGCACGCACTGAACAGCCGGGCATGGTGCTCCATACGCCGCCGACGAAGCCGAATCGCTCGTTGGATGACTTGATCGCAGACAGCGAAACAGATCCGCCGTCGCCCGCTCCGCAGGCCCACGCGTATCAGCGCGAAAGTTCGGGTTCGACTGGCGACGATTTGGGTCGAATCGTTCCCATCGATCTGTTGGACACCCATCCTTGGAATGCGCGTGTCCACCGGTCCGCTGAGCGGGTACGCGAAATTGCTAGCCAGATCGCGGCCAGTCGACAATTGCATCCGATCACCGTCACACCGAATCCCGACGTGGCGGGCCGATATTTCGTCGTTGACGGTGAGACACGCTTGCGGGGTCTCAAGCTTCTCAACAAAAAATCTGCTTGGGTTCTCGAGGTTGAGGTAGATCCAAAGAATCCCCTCGACTTTTACGGCGCGTCAGTTAAGCAAACAGACGCGACCGAAGCGATTTCCGCGATCGACAAGGGCATCAAATGGGCGATGCTCATTGAAGAGGGACACGCGACCGCTTCCGCCATTGCGGAAAAGCTCGAACTCGCGCCGTCGACAGTATCACGGATGCTTGCATACAAGAAGTTCTCTCCGACCGTACTGGACTTCATGCATTCGCATGCGGATCGCTTCCCCTACTCGGTCGCGGCAGTTCTAGCACAGCTGGTGGACGAGCAACTGTCGGAGGAGCAGATCCTGGCGAAGTGTCAGGAGGTTGTGGATTCCCAGCAGGGCCGTCGCGCGGTGGAAGCGTTGGTGAAAAGCGTCAAGACTGCGGACGGAGAACGAAAGCCTCGCAAAGCCGCGCTTGTCGCCATTCCGATTAAAGCTGGGACAGCGCAAGTCGGTTCGTTTCGAACGTATGAAAGCGGGGCCCTCGAATTTAAGCTTTCGACGACCGCGAGTCTGTCGCAAGAAAACCAAAAGGCCCTTTCGGATGTCCTTGAGACCGTTTCGGAACTGATCAGTAACGGACACGAGAATCTCCTTAGCGAATTGGAGGCGAGACTCTCCCGCCTTCGAACTGAAGAATGATGCGACCCTATTTAATGGCCTGCCGCAGCCGAGGACGTTGGGCCTCGCGTACGGCTTCGTCACGTGCGCCGGGCCGCTTCCCGCACTACGACCGCTCACCGATGATTGCAGACTTGGCGCTGCGTGACGGTTGGTTTGCACCGGTGGGTGCAAGCGCGGGGGATGCCAGATTTGCACCGGTGCAAGCTCTCGCGGCGGGCTCCGGATTTGCACCGGTGCAAGGTGCCTTGGCGACTGCCGGCCTTGCACCGGTGCAAGGTCTCGCGGGGCCTGCCGGATTTGCACCGGTGCACACACCACCGCCAACCACAACTCCTACGAGGGAGCAAAAGAAAAGGGCCCGAAAAACCGGGCCCTTTTCTTTTGTTACGTCGATCTTCATGGAGCGAAAACCATGACCTGAAATGGTTCTTGAAAAAACAAAAGCCAAGAATTGGCGTTCTTGGCTTTTGCAGAGTTGCGGCACTCGGACTTTCATCCAAGAGGGTTGGCGCCCTCTCTTCACCTCAACCTAAGCAACTGAGAGTGTAGGAAGAGTCCTGGTCGCTGTCAACGCATTCCACAAAAACTTCACGAAAGGATGCGTGAAATGGACTCGCTTTGCCTGTCACCGAATGACAGCTTTGCGGATGGTGACGCACACCCGCACTCGATCGGGTTCGATCGTAACCATACCGCTCTCGACGGGCGCATCGCTAAGGATGCGCGTCCGACCAACACCAACAATGACGGTTCGTCTGGAAGCGAATCGTCTTCTGCAGATCCAAACGCTCTGCCTGGGAAGATCGCGAATGCGCTCGTGCTCGTGTATGAGGGATTAAAAGAGACCAATTTGTCGGAAAGTCACCGTCGCGTATTAGCGTGTCTCATTCGATTCGGTGTGAATTTGAATGATCCGAGCCGAAGCATTTTCATCAAGAAATCTTCGATAGCTTTGAAGATTGGAGTCAACGAGGCAACCGTCTATCGCGGACTGTCTGCGCTCGAAACTGCCGGCATCATCGAGAGAGACGATCAGGGCCGAAAGGGAAGAGCGATCAAAGCGATCGCCACGATCAGGCTAACCGCCAGCGCGCTCGTTCGCTTCGGTTTTTTTGCTGCGCCGCGTCAATCGACCGGCGCTCCGCAGGCCGAGGCGCGACACCACGGCGATCTTGCACCGGTGCAAGACGTAAACAACGCCCCTAAGCAGTCTTCTTCGAAGAAACAGCCCTCGCAGGGACCGTTTTGCAAGATTGACGGGAAAACCGTTCCGAGCGACCTCGTTTGGCTCCATGCCCAGAACGGCCTGAGCTTGAGCGGCATCTTCAAGCTTATGGCCAACGCCAAAAAAGCCGGGACGAAGCTTTCTCACGTCGTGACCCATTGCGCACATAGCCTCAACGCACTCTCAGGCCGGGAACTGTTTGCATACCTTTCGTCGGTTATCGTGCAGCCCATCGATTTCGAGCGAATTGCACATGCAAAGCGTGAACAAGCGCAGGCGCGGGAAGAGGCTCGAGCGGAATCCGAGCGCCTAGAGGCTCAACTCTGTCGACTCTCTGCCGTTAGAGGGCGTAGTTTCGCGGACCCGCACGGCCGGATCTGGACCGTGGAAGACACATCCTTCGTCGTGCGTGCTGACGGGAGAATAGGCAGTGTGCCGTTCAAGCTGGCCCGTGAAGCCGTCGCTGCCATCACTGACGGACAGTGGGCGTTTTGCACCGGTGCAAGCGTTGCCATGCGGATGGACGACGGTCTGACGAAGGCTCGTCCGCCCAACTCGGCGTGGGTAGCTTTGCGGGATCGCCTTAAGCGACAGGTCCGGGCTTGACATTGGCGTGCGTGCGCTACGGTCGTAGCAGGTAAAAAGAGGAGTGAGGAATGGACGACAAGGAGTTTTCACTAGGCGTGATTTCGAACCGCCGCACCGCAATCGCAGTCCACAAGCGGTTGGGAGATGCAAAATCGCCAATGCTAAAGATGGGCCGGTTCTATTGCGCCATGCTGGACCGCGGCATATGGGACAACCAGCGGGCGATGGCCCGAGAGCTCGGCGTATCGACCACACATCTCAACAGAATGATTGCCGCTGCTCGCCTGCCCAACGAGGTTTTGGCGCTCTTCCGAGATCGGGCGTTGGCAGTTCAGGAATGTCGAGTCCCTTAACGTTCTCGTCCAGCAATTTGGCGAGGCGGAGGTTATCAAGCGCGCCAGCGCAGTTCCTGCAGGCGCTCCGCTCGACGACATCTTCGCCATTCTCACAACGGGGAAAAAGGCGCCTCGACAAGGTGTGCGGGTTAGCATCGCAGCCGGCGCAAAATATCTGAGGGTCGACGTGCCTGACATAGCGCTCGTGGCTCCGCGTGTGAAGGAACTCGAGGAAATCCTCAATGCGATGCTCGGTAACGCCGTACGCATGAAACGCTAGCGCGCACCTGCGGGCAACCCGGGCCGGAACGCGTGCGAATGGGAAGTGACAGAAAACTGCTACTTATCTAACACTTTGCACAGGTGCACCGGCGATGGGACGCGTGAACTGAATTCGCGCGTCAAAATCGTTGTCTTCGCTCACAAGCGTCCCGTTGAACGTTTGTGTCTCGACATCGAAGACGTGACGCTTTACGAGATGTCCGATGTGCAGCCGCTTTCACCGCAACTGCGCCTCGTGCAAGCGTCTCCCCCGCTGACACCTGTTTCTGCAGCCGTGGTCTCAACGGTAGTAGCGATATGGGGCCCAGATCTGTTCACGACTGCCGCCGGCCGACGCTTGGTCCACGTCATCGCCGCAGACGGCCCGATTGCCGCTGCGGAGCGGATCGCCATGGGCTTGCTCGATGAAGACAGGCATGACGCCAGATGGCATCGGACCGTCGATGCACTAAAAGCGCTTGTGGCTTTGCATCCGACCGTGTTTCTGCGGTCAGCGAGCATTGCACTTCAGAGATTCACCGGGGGGCCGAATTCGGAACTCTAGGCGTCGCCGCCGCTTTTGCGCGGCTTGTTAGTCTTGACTGTTCAGATGCGCCTTTGCGTTCAGCATACGAAGCACGACTTATGACGCGCGTCGTCTCACGACGGACGACCTTATATACTGAAATTGCACCTAACGACTTGGGAGACGCGCTATCGCGCGTCACTCTGCCACCAGGGGGGCCTTCAGCGCGTAGGAAAATGATCTGCGGCGGCACTTGAAAGGGGCGTTACGCTGACCGCGTTCAAGTCCGAGGCAATCATGACGATATAGAAGCGTTGTATCAGCGAGCCCTGGCCATCCTCGCCGGGAAAAAGCGGCCCGCGCCGATTGAGTACGCTGGGCCGTGCGGCATCCGCCTGCAACAGCCGGCGCGGATTCCCACAGATCTGGAGTATCTGAGGCAGGAACATCCTGTCTTGACGTTCCATCTATATCAAGCGGAGTTGTTCGAGGACGGCGCGCTCATTCGTCGCGACGAAGGCAAGGGAAGGGCGCGCTGATACGCGGAGTCCGTGCATGCCGGCTAGATCGAAGCTTTGCGCAGGAACGTTTCAGCCTCCCGATACTGGCGACCTAGTTCAGCAGTTGCGTAGATGGATGTCGTATCCAGCGAATCGTGCCCGGCAAAATTTCTCGCGCTTTCAAGGCTCATGCCGTTGGCCAGCGCGTGAGACACGAAGGTGTGCCGCAGCCAGTGCGGGCTGGCCTCGGCGAAGGCGCGCGCATGAGGGGAATCCTCGCGCAGGGCCGTAGCATTCGCGGTGGCAAAGAAGCGCTTCACCGCCTTGTAGAGCTGATCGTGATGGATGGGGCCAGCCTGGCGGGCGAGGGTGGCCAGCGCCTGCTGGACGTCGGTGCCGCGCTCGGCCGCTTCCCGCCGCACCCGACCGATGTCCTGATTGTCGGGCAGGGCCGGGATGAGCGGGGTGCCAACCGGACAGGCGAGCGGGTCTCGAGGAAAGTCCCGCGAGGCAAGGTAATCGCCCAGCGCTTCGAGCACCGCAGGCACGAGCGGCACGAAGCGTTCCTTTGCTCCCTTGCCCACCACGCGTAACAGATGGATCGATCCCAGCTCGGCGCCGGCGTAGCGTACGCTGATGTCGTCAGTAAAGGCTCCGCATAGTTCGGCGCGGCGCAGGCCCGTGCTGTAGGTGAAGGCGAGCACGAAGCGCATCCGGGCGGCCGCCGCGGAGTCGGGCAGGGCATCGAGCACACGCATCGCAAACGTCCACGCCTCCCGGCTCAGGCTGCGTTCCACCTGCACACGCGGCTTGGCCGCGACGCGGCGCTCATTGCCGGCCGCATCCATCTCGCTGCCAAGAAACACCTTGATCTTCGCAAATGGGTTGTGATCGAGGTACTGCGCATTGACGAGATCGCCAAAGAACTTTTTGAGGGCAGCCAGCGCGTCCTGTCGGCTCTTCACCGACAGCGGGCCGCGAAAAGGGCGCCATTCCGGTTCATGGCGCGGCACCGCCCGGTCCATCACCCATTGCACGGCTGGTTGCGGATCAACGAGGAACCGGTTGATGTAGTCGCGCGCATCGTTGATGTCAAGACCCGACAGGGGCTTGCCTTTCGCGAAGATCGCCCACAGCAGCAGCCGTTCGGCCTCGGCGCGGTATTTCTCGCGCGTGTGCGGATTCTCGTAGTCGGCCAGCCAGAAGGCGATTGCCTGCAGATCGTTCTGCGCGCCGCTGTTGTTTTTGAGGAGGTTGCGGTTTGCGCCGTTCGATCCATCCAGATCGGCCGGCGCCACAAAATATTCGATCGGCACGATGCCAGTCACCGGTTCGCGCCGCAGCTGATGAGGAACGGGCAGGGTCCGGTCGGACGGATGCGTCAGAGCGCTCGACGTGAGGCTGAGGCCGTCGACGTCGCGGTAGTGCTCGAGCCATGCGGTAATGCGGCGCGCGCCCGTTTCGCCCAGACGCGGCACATCGCGGTACCAGCGGTAGCCGACGGCGTTGATGGTCTCAACTAGCCTGCCGATCGTGGTGATGCCCACGTCGGCCAGGCGTAGCGCCATTGCCGTGTCGAACCAACCCAGCACGTGGTGCTCCGGCTTCGGATCCTCGACCACCAGGCGTGCGAGCGCGTCGAGCGCCGTCATCTGCCGGATGCGCAGCCGTGCATTGCGCTGCTGCCGGCGCAGAGTCGCACCATCGTCCGGACTCTGGCTTGCCTGCCGGGCGGCGAACAGGTCGAGCAGTTCCTTTTCGGTGTAGAAGCCGTCCGGATCGTGCTCCGCGGCGAACTCATCGAGGGAGAGCGCAGGCGTCATGGCTGCGACCGTCGTGTCGACGGTGGCTGGCGTTGCGAGGAGAGCCGGACGAATGGCGAGCAGCCGCGCGGTCGCAAAATCCTGCCGCTTGCGCGCGGCGGCGACGAACGCGGTCAGCAGCCAGTTGCGCGTGGCCGCGGCTTTCCGGGCATCCCGGCCGAATTCGAGATACTGCTCGGCCAGGTCGGCCAGATCCAGGCCCTCCAGATAGCCGCGGAAAAATGCGAGGTGCTGCAGCCCGATCCGGCGGCCTTCTGACTGCTCACGCTGCGCGCGGCGTCGCCGGGCCTTCGACGCCCCCGCCGCCGAGACCGGACGTTGTCGCGTGGCTACCGGCCGGCTGCCCACCATGGCCGGGCCGTCCGGTGCGCCCGGCACGTCACGAAATTCGACGTCCTCGACGTCCACGTTCCCACCCGTCTGTTCCATCCGCGCTTCCATCCCTGATTACGCAAAGCGTGTTGTTCACTACATCGCGTCTGCCCGACCGTCGCGATGGTCTGGCTTCGCCGGGAGCGTCGCCGCCGACCGTCGATCTTGCGGCGCGCCTTCTAGGGCGGGCTTCGGGACAGGGTCGAATGGAAATGTACCCTTTTTGGCGCAAAAAGTGAAGGGTCGGATAGTTGCAGCTATCCGACCCTTCGTTTCTGGACACAGTGAGCAGGGCAGTGAGACTGGCCGTCTCCCCGATAAACCTGCCGCCGTGGCCAGTGGCCTGTCGCCGCCCGCGCTGTGGCAACGCGGAGACTAGCTGGCAAACTTCGCGCGAATGGCGGCCTCGATGGCGGTCCAGCTGACCGGATCGCCGGCGCCGGGTTTGACAGACGGGCGCAGACGCCAGTTTGTCCGCTCGGAGGGCCGAACGCCCGAGTTCAGCAGCGTTTATCGAGAAGTGCTCATGGTGGACAGCCAGCGCGACAGTGCCACCGGCGGGAAGCCATACATCCGGCGACCGCTTGGATGCGCACTGGTTGCCGTCATATAAGGTAGCGTCGTGCCGGCCGTTAGCGGAATCGAGCGCTGTAGTGGACGGATCTTTACACGAGGCTCCGCCTCGAACCGCTTGACGTCATGAAAGTCATGAACTAAGATCGATTTTATGAGAAAAGTCAATCGTCCCTCTAACCAGGTTCGCACTCCGCTTGGCGATGTCATCGTTACGAGCGAGGCAGGCGCGTATTCAAGCATTCCTGATCGCCCGACGTCTTCCTCCAAGGGGCGCAAACCGGGCACCGGCCGCTTTCTTATCATAAAAGGGAATTCGCCCAAGACGCGCAACGGAGTGCAGAATCTAGGCGTCGTTGTGCAGAAGCACGTCAAAACCAAAGGGCTGATAACGCACTCTAAGCGCCGTATTGGGGAAACGATTCAGTCGGGAAAATGGAAAACGACCGACCCTGCGCTCTTCGGGAAAGAGCTCGTCCGGAAAGGCAACCGCATCTACGTTTACGAGTCATCAAAGCGCCCAGATTACCGCAGTCTGGCACAAGAGGCATTAAAAAGGGTCAAAACAGCCGACGATTCAACGGCGTTGGAGTTCCTGACGACAATTATCAAGGGCGTATCGAGTGGTAAGTCCGTGATAATTTCGGAACGTCCTCGATATCGTTCAAACGAGGCCACCGGCACGGTTGCAGGCGATCCACTTGCCTCCGCACGCGCACGCGGGCGCAGGTACGCACTGGATCAGTATGAGAACCCGGACAATCTGGCACTGCTGGAAGCTCGCGACTATGCTGGCCGCAACGAACGCTCGATCAACGAACTACGCCAGAGCGGGGAACTCTATGCCTTGCTCCCTCCAGGAAAGACGCGTGGCTTCCGTTACCCGAAGTGGCAGTTCGACGCAGCGCCGAATCGCATCAAAGCAGCACTGAGGCCGTTCGTCGAAGCAAATGCCAACTGCTGGGTAATACACTCGTTCATGACGCGTACGCGAGACACCCTCAAAGGCAAATCGCCTGCGGAGGTGATCTTGGACGACAGCCAAGACATCAAGTCTGTGATCGACCTCGCCGAAAGTGACCTCTCCGGTGAACAGGGGGCTCAATGACGACAAGTCTAGGCGCACCTGAGGGCCTCGATTGTCCGCTCCCGCCGGATAACTTTATTGACGCAACGATCCCTGTTTACGAACTGAATTTGTCGGTCACGAACCTCTATCGGATCCACCGGCGCACGTTCGATCCGATCTTCTACAATCGCCGCTCGGCATCGTCAACCGTCTATCGGTTCGATGCACCAAACGACGAGTACGGCGTGCTTTATGCCTCGCCGTCCTTCGACGCATGCATGGCGGAGACGATCATGCGCGATCGTTATCAAGGGGTCGGCGTGGGCGTGCAACACGTGATCCATGAAGCAGACATTTTGAGTCGGGCCATCGCAGTCCTGGGGGTCGAGGAAGTGAGGCCATTGCGCCTTGCTGACTTGACCGGTCCGCTCTGGCATTTCGGTTTCGACGCCCGAGTGCTTACAGTGGCTGATTACACCGCGCCGAATCGATGGAGCCGCGCCATTCACGACAACCATCAGCAGCTCGACGGGATCTATTTCAGGTCGCGCTACGCGAATGAGGTCTCGGTCGCAATCTTCAGTGATCGTGCGCAACTGGTACGTCGCGGCGAATCGATACCCCTTCATCTGCATCCTAGCCTTACAGGATTCCTAGATCGATTCGAAATCGGCATCGCGGAACCGGACGGCGCCGACTGGCGATCTCCGGGCAGCTGACGGTCCGCTTGCACGTTCCGTTTACCGCCGGGCGCTCATAGCTAGCTCGCGGTGACGCTTTACTGATTCGTTGTGCTCGGACAGATCGCCCTCTTTGGTTTTTATGCATCCTGTGGCAACCGTCGTTCCCTCTGCGACGTATTTGAAAGTCCGAGGCTGCGTGCCGGCCGCTGCGGGCCCCTCCCACGACGCCGAGATCAACGATGAACAATTCTTAACTTCGTTCATAAGCCTATACCTTTTTTCCACGGCGTTTGCCACTGCCGTTTGATCTATATCTTGCTTAATCTTGAATCAAAAAGCGGTCTCGCGACTGTCCTTTGAGCCAGATAGGCTCTCGCCCCCGCCCGCTCCACGTGGCACCGGACGCCGGATCACGGTACTTCGGTGGACGGGGAACCGGTACGTGCCTTGTCTTGGCGAACACCTGCTCAGGTGTCAGCGAATATTCGCTGACGATGGCACGAACATTCTCGATCGCCATTGCCCGCTCGTGCTCTAGTGCAGCGTCTATCTGCTTCTGCAGTGCTTCACGTTGCCTAAGAAGGTCCCGATAGCTTGTCGGTTCACCTTCCAATTTCTCATTCTCCGTTTTTCTTTCCATCTTCATGTTCATTGGTTGTTTTCCGTTTTCCGTTTATTTGCGTAACCGACATTCCCTACCCTTACCAAGGTCTATCGCTGAATCGGACACTGTTTTCCGTTCTATCCCAACTTCTGCGGGCTACATCCGCAGGCGTGGCCGATCAGCCGATACGTAGTGCTGGCGGTCGAGCGGTTCAGCCTGATTAGTTGCCGCATCGGACAGGACTCGGCCTAGATCCACGACCCCGGCTTTCGCAAGTTCGTCTGCTACCCGCATCGAACGACGTTCACTCCGCGGCAAAAGAATGGCTCGCGTATGATTGAATGTCGAAGGCATCCCGTGCCAATACCATGTCGCGCCGAAGCTGCGCATCGCTCCGAAGAAACCGTTCGAAAATTCGGTGCGGTTGGGCACGACGAACATCTCGAAGTCCCGACGCAGCGAGGAAATTGCCTCTTCATTGAGGGTGTACACGCGAAGGTCCGCCTGAAGAGGAACGCGCTGCGGCAAACGCGCAGCAATGTATTTTGCTGCTGCAAAATGGTGCGACCCGCCAGAATTGATCAGCCAGAGGCGCCCGTCCCACTGATAGCAGGCGAAGTGGTCGGTCGTTTTCGTTCTATGCAGGATACGAATCTCATCGTGAGCAAGATTCTCTGCGAGCTTCTCCGGAGTAATCTCGTCGATCATCGCTCGGCTGTTGCGCTCAACCATCGCGTCCGTGGATGAGAAGTCAGTCAGCTTTGACTTCGAGGCGCCAAAGCCGTGTACGTCGGATATATCGCACTGCCAGCCTTCCACTTTCGTCTCGATACAGATCTGCTCATACTCGGGACGATGAATCTGACATCCGAGATAGTCTGCGCCGATACGCTCCCAACCCATCAGCGTTCCGCGCGGTAACCGATCGTACACGCTGAGCGAAATACCGTCATTGAGGCGGTGCCACGCCGGCACACTCGCCGCGTGAATGCATGCCGCAGGATCACTCAGCGTCGTCGGTAGGTCGGGTGTTGCCGCGAGCAAACGCTGAAGCTTCACCGGCCGTCCGAGGTCTTCCCGCATGCTATCGGCCAGGAATTTTAAGATTGATGTCACGCAGATACCTCTGGGCAAATGGTCAATGCTCGAACTCGATGCGATTTACGCCTTCTTCGATCACGTGTGCTGTGATGTGCGCACAAATGGGAACCGGCTTCACCGGACTGGTCGGGTCGGCCCCTCGCATACGCGACCGATGTCACGTTTGCCATCCTGTTACTGCCCGAGCAACTGCCGCCCAAACGCGGTCAGTTGGATGTTGGACAGTTGCATCGGCTGCTCATCGCTTACGTGCCCGTTCACGCTCCAGATGAAGACGTTACGATTGTTCATCTGATCCACGCGC
This sequence comes from Paraburkholderia sp. SARCC-3016, assembly GCF_031119615.1. Taxonomy (NCBI): domain Bacteria; kingdom Pseudomonadati; phylum Pseudomonadota; class Betaproteobacteria; order Burkholderiales; family Burkholderiaceae; genus Paraburkholderia; species Paraburkholderia sp. SARCC-3016. Next base: position 27,795 of record NZ_JAVHZD010000022.1, read on the forward strand.
CAGCAACCCTCGACACGGGAGGCTCCATCACCCATCCAGGCCTTTGCAAAGCCCTTCCGGACGTTGCCATTGTGGTCGACGAGGCATAGTTCGTCCGTGAGTAGCACGACGCTGCCGTCGGGACCAGTTCCGGTGAAAATGTTGTGAGCGGATGCGGTAGCGCTCACGAAGACCAGAAGCAGCGCACTGAGTTTCATATCCTTCCCCGTATTTTCCGTTTTCCTACTTGTTGTCGGACACTATGCCCAACGCACGCAGTGCGTGGGCGAGTGCGGGCAGCATCTTCCATTTCCACTCGGCCGCATCGAAATCGCCGTGTTGCTCGGTTTCGCCTTCATCGGCTAACGCGAACGTATAGATCGGCGTGCCGTCCTGTCGCTTCGGAACGTCCTGTGGATGCTGTTCGAGAATGGCCTTCCCAACGATACCGTACTGCAGGTTTGCGCCGCTGTATGAAGTAAAACCCGCCGCAGCGGCAAGTTCTGCAGCGGTTATCATGCGATCCGGTGCGTGATAATGAGCCTGAAGCATCCGAATTTGTGCTGCCGTTAAGCAGGGCAGCACCGCCACAAGCGCCTCTGTGTATGCTGCATCAGCCTCGGTCCCCTCTCGTTGCGGTGTACCGAGTTCTTCATCGATCGCACGCCGCGCAGCAAGGATCGCTTCGTTTACCGAACCGCCGGCTTTCTTGTGAACCGGTGTCTTATCCTTCCACGCCCAGCATCGCGCGCCGAAGTCGGCGGCCCGCGCGACGAGAACGTATCCCCGGTAGTTCTCTGACTTTTCCATCATCGCTCTCGCTGTAGTTTTTCGCTTCGCTTATTCGTGATTGCCACCTATGCGATATATCGTATTGTCAACGTCTGCTTGCGCTTGCTTCAAGTGCGTACACGGCCTTTGCGGTTCTCCTGCGACGCCACATTAGCTGTCTACGATCGCCATCTGAATCTGTGCGTTCGCGGCAAGAGCGGCCGACAGCTGCGACTCTTTCGCGTCGTCGGACGCTTGACGCTGGCTGCAACCGTATGCGATTGCCACAACGAGCGCAGTGCAGTATGCGGCGGTTCTTATTGTTCCCGTTTTTCCTATCCTTCCGTGCCTTCGAACAAGGCGACCACCTCTTGATGGGGCCACACACTGATAGCGAGCGGAGCCGGCGCACGAGCGGCTTCTTCGGACACGGCGCCCAGATAGCGTTGGTTCCCGCGTGCGCGTACCGTCGAAAGCACTTCGCTAACGATCTTCCGCCCCGCGCGCGCGTGCCCTGTATGATAAAGCCAGCATCCGAGCGCAAACTGATCGCACCAATGCATTGCAAGTTCGCCATGCCGACTCTCGAGCATCGCGCGCAGTTCATGCGCTTCAACCGGCTCAATTGCTGTCTTTCCCAATCTCTTGCTCCTTTTCTTGTTTTACCTTGTCGGTTTGCGCGATCCACTCTGCGTAGATTGCGCCGAACACGGAGGGAATCACGTCGTGGCCTTCGAACGATACCGGTCGATCGTCTTGTGGATAGCCCATCGCGGGAGACGCACGCAACATACGAAGCATTTGAGCGCTATGTTTCCCCGTGGACGAAACTTCAGCAAAGACTTCCGACTCGATTTGATGAATCAGTGCCCAAGTCAGCGTTCCGGCCGCCCGATGGCGTTGCACCGCCGAAGGCACTGCATCTTTCAAAGCCGCATCAGCAGCGTACAGTACGTCCATGCTCTCTCCGTATTCTTGCTATCGTTTTGCCTTTGTTCCTGCCGCAAAGGTGCGAACTAGTGTCTCTCCACCGGGCCGAAGTAGCGCGAACATTGTAATCAAAGGCGTTGCGCACGCGGCCAGCGCCTTTTCGTTCACCGAGCCACCCAGAGCCTGAGCCGAGCCACCGACGATCATGCCAGCGTCAGAACAATCCAATTCTTCCGATTCGCGAGACCCAAAGTAGCACCGGCACCTACCGCCTTCGCTTGCCTAGCGACGGAAGGCCGCCCTGAACAGCTCGACCCTCCAGTGCACCGAAATCCGGCCTCACAAAGTTCTTTCCAACCTTGGCCTCGGCAGCCCTTGCACGGTCGAGCGCGCCAAACAAAGCAACAAAGCGAGCGACCTCTATGCGTTCAGTTTTTGTTTTCAACTGCTCTCTTTTCTTGGCGCTGACTGATGCGCTTCCACCCTCAGGGCGCGAACCCAATCGCTCAGAGACGTAGGGCACGACCTCGCTCGTTTCCTCTCGTCGGAGAAACACGATCTCAATGAGATACCCGAGAGACGAATGGACGAGAGCGAAAGATGGTTTGTAGCGCGATCGGTAGCGCGCCTCGATGAGCCGCGACTCGTTGAAAACGGCCAAGGCGCCGAGTCGGGGAATCGGCACGTAGATCTCGTTGGACCCGGATATCGTGCAATCGTCGGAGAACTGGATTTCGATTACCGTCGGGCTTCGTGAGCCCCATTGGATTACCAGTTGCGTTAAGAGGTCGACTGAATCGCTGCGATCACGCGTGGCCAGGTATGGCTCAAGCTCCCTGCGATGCCGCAGCAGGAACATCGAGGCCTCGTGAGAGCTCTGCGGCTTCGGGTCGACCTGTTTTAGAAGCGCCTTAAGAAGAAGCGGGCCGGAGAATAGCGCGTCCAGCACGGCTTTCTGACTAGCGCTCGGCTTCAGATCACACCGGAATACGGACTCGACTAAGCGGTCTGATGAACCGTGCAGGAGGCAAACCTCTTTCGAGGCGGTCATCGACTGAAGGGCCAACTTCGAAGAGGGCTTGACTGCAAGCACTCTTGTCGCGGGCCGCGCAGGTTCCGACGGCGTCGCAGTCACCTTTTTCTGGTCAGACGCGCGCCAGCTCAGGATTCCTGCGTTCGCTTTTTGCCTCGGTAGTTTTCGTCTCTTTGTCATGTGCCGATCTCGACCGGACCTTCAGATGATTGTCTGTCTCATTTTTTCTAGGCGTTGCACAGCGACCGCAGCTCATCTTTGAATGCCGTGCTCTCTCCGTTTTCCTAGACGCTGATGACGCCGACGTCGGTCCGAAGCGATATAACGGCAATTCGCTGGCCGTCTTAAATCTATGCAGATCAGATAGCCTTTCTCAGATATTTGAAGAAGTTCGCCGAGCAATCAGAAAAAATCGCCGCGCTGACCGAGCAAAGCGTTGCCCCGGGGGAAACCGGCCTACTGCGATGTCATCGACCAGCGCCGGACGATGTCAAGTCAGCATTTCTTCTGCTTTGCTTTCTGTAGAGCGATGGCTATTGCCGTTTCCGTTTGCGGCTTGTGCTTTGCGGTTGGCGTCGTCGGATGCTCGGGTACTGCTGTGCTGAAGCGTCGCTGTCGGCGGCGCTCCTGAATAGTCTGCTTCGGATAGACGGCGGTACGTGTGCCGTCTGCTGCGACGTGGTACGTGGGTTTCAGAACAACGGCTTGCCGAACTACGGTGTCGTTCTTCAGATGGGTCTGCAGCGGGCGCAGTTCGAGCGGCAAACGGGAAGCTTCAATGCGGCAGATGCGCGAGAGCAGGCCACCAAGCTTCGGGGCGACGAGCAGGTAATTCGGTAGCGCGAAAATGAGCCGCTCTGGCACGCCGACGCCGAGCAGCGTCTCCTTGCCGCGCCGGATACGAATGCCGACGACGCGCGTTGCGTTCTCTCGCGCCGCTTCGTGCACGCGGTCGAAGTCGGACGGGTTCAGCAACCCAAGGGCGCTGAATGTCTCGCTCGACTTCGCGACGATGGCGCGGCACTCGTCGTCGCTTGAGAAAGAACTTACCGATGTCCTCTTGTAGCCCCACGTGCGTCTGGTATGCGTGGTGGATTTGTACATAGTCTCTCCCGAGTTCCCCGATGCCAGCGGGTGTCGCAGTGCCGGTGAATGTATCACCTCTTTCCTTTGCCAGCGCCTTGACACTTGGGTCTTCAAGCAGCGCCGCTCACCGCTGCACCCACATGTCGTCCCACATCTTTATGCGCTGCTCCTCGCTGCCCTTCTGCCTGCTGCCAATACGGCCCTGCGCTCTTTCGTCAAAAGGCGCGGATTTACTCCGGTCCGTTCGGCGCTGTCCCCAAGAGCCTTGTGCGACGCGCCTCTCGCGTCAGGGAGAGGCGCGCGATTGTTCCATGCGAGCGGGGCAATGGGGTGCTTGAGCATCTTCGGGCAAATCGTCGATGCAATCAATTTGACAAACTTATATTTAGCGAGCTTTTATTAGGAATGCAAAGCGGGGTGAATCCCGCCGTGGGGGGATTTTGGTGGTCCTTCACGACCTGTTAATCATCGCGGAGCGCCAATGATCGCCATCCAACGTCAGTGGCATCTGCATTTTGTTTTTGTTCTGACCGTCAATCGCCGCACGCATGTTCGGTAGCGCCGCCTGCACGTCTGGGCGCTTTGCCCACTCCGGCAGATCGTCGATCGTATATGTGAAGTACGCCATGGTCTGTGGCACCCCGAGCACCGTTTCAACGGGGTCCCAGTTGAGCAGCTTCTGCAGATGAGGCTTCCCATAGCAGAGTGCTCCGCGACTCGCGTATTTTTTCCCTTCGGCCGTGAGATCGTATTTGTGCCCAGGTACCGGCGCGCCGACGGCGTTGGGGACACTCACCGGTGTGGCGGAAAGAAGTCCTGCATCAACGAGCGGGCGACGCGTTTGTGCTCGATCACTGGAATCAGGTGCTGAGTCCGGCCAATCCAGTGCAACGGACGCGCACAGTCGCGGCCCCGACTTCAGACCGTCCGTCACCGCCGCTTCGAAATTCGTACTGTTCGGCTCTTTGCTGTTTGAACAGGCTGCCAGGATCAAGACGGAGGCTGCGGCGGCAAAGACAGGGAGGGTTGTGCGATTCGCTTTCATTTAATAGACCAGAAATTTCGACGTCCAGCATCTTACGTCAGTTGATTGCTTGGGGATAACAAACGGAGCACCGCCCGGCGGACTTGAGGACTTCCTGCGGTCTTGCGGCTCAATTCGGATTGCTGATTAAATTTGAAGAAGACCACAAACAGCGTTGGCGTTTTCTATCTGATGTTGCACCGGTGCAATAGAACGATCGTTCTATAAAGTGAGCTTGATCTCGGCGCACTGCGCTAGGCTATACTGTGTTTTTATACAGTACTGAGCGGGGGCAATATGTGCGCCGCCTTAATGCCTGAAGCGATCCATCCCGACCTCTGGAAGGGCAACCAGCTTGCACGCGCCGCGTCGCGAGTCGTGCCTTGCGGGGACGAAAGTCTCGCTGCCGAATTGCCCGGCGGCGGGTGGCCGCGCGGCGCGCTGACGGATCTGCTCGTCCAGCAGACGGGTTGCGGCGAACTCCGTCTGCTGCGACCGGCTTTTGAGCGCCTTGGATCGAAACCGATCGTGCTGCTGCAGCCGCCGCATGACGTCCAGCCGACCGCGTTCGCGTGGTGGGGCCTCGATCCGTCGAATTTGCTGACTGTGAAAGCAACAAAGACGGCGGACGCGCTGTGGGCCGCCGAACAGATTCTGCGCGCGGGCACCTGTGGCGCGCTCGTGTTCTGGCAGCAGCATGTGCGGCCCGAGGCGGTGCGGCGACTGCATCTGGCCGCGCAAACGTCTGAGTCGCTCTTTTTGATGGTGCGACCGCTCGCGACGACGCGTGACGCCTCGCCTGCCCCGTTGCGCCTCGCGATTCGCCCCGCCAAAGGCGGCGTCGACGTCCAGTTTCTGAAGCGCCGCGGCCCCGCCCGCGACGAACCGCTGTTCGTCGCCCTGACGCCCTCCCCGATCCTTAACGTAAAACGCAATGCAACTGTGGATAGGCGTCCATCTCCCGTTGTTGTGCCTCGAAGTGTTCCGGCCGAAGTGGTCGCATGAGCCCGATGACGGCGCAGGCCTTGCCGTGCTCGAAAAGGAGCGCGTCATTGCCGCTAACCCCTGCGCGCGCGTAGCCGGGGTCTGCATCGGCATGCGGCGCGGCGGCGTCCTGACGCTTGCTCCGGCGACCGTCACGCAGGAGCGCGACTGTGCGGCCGAAGTCAACGCGGTACGCGAGATCGCGACCGGACTGCTGAACCTGTCACCGCAGGTCGTGATTGCCGAGGAAAGCACGGTGCTCGTCGACGTGTCAGCGAGTCTGCGGCTCTTTGGCGGCATCCGGTCCGTACGTCGCATGGCTCGCCGGGTCGCCGACGCCATGGGAGTAACGGCCACGATCAGCGTCGCACCCACCGGGCAGGCGGCATGGCTGCTCGCGCGGTACCGCGGCGGCGTTGCGCTTTCGCATGCTTCGCTCTCGCGCGCCCTCACCGGACTGCCGGTCAGCCTGCCGACGCCCGCGCGACGTCATCTCGACTGGCTGACGGGCATCGGGTGTGAGACGGTCGGCCAGCTGATGCGCCTGCCCCGCGCAGGACTGAAAAAACGATGCGGGACGGCATTGCTCGATGTGCTTGACCGCGCCAATGGAGTGGCACCCGAAGTGTACGAATGGTATGAAACGCCGCCGACTTTTCAGGCGCGCGTCGAACTGCCCGATCGCATCGAGCACGCAGAAGCGTGTCTCTTTGCGGCCCGGCGGCTCGTTGTCCAGCTAACGGGCTGGCTGTCGCAGAAGCAACTTGCCGTCTCGCGCATCGCGCTGCTGCTCGAACACGAGCGCGGCCGCGATGCGATCGCACCGACAACGATCGAGGTGGCGCTCGCCGAGCCAACGTGGCGCGAGGATCACCTGATGCGCCTGCTGAAAGAACGGCTGAGCCGCGTCGAAATCGCCGCGGCCGTCATTGCATTGCAGCTCGTCGTGCAGGAAGTGAAGGAGGCAGAGCCAGCGTCGGACTCACTGTTTCCGGAGCCGGGCGCCACCGCTGCCGATCACGCGCGACTACTTGAACTGCTGGTCGCCCGCCTGGGCGCAGAGAACGTGCTGAAGCCCGCGCCCGTTGCCGACCACCGCCCGGAAGTCGCCGCGCGCTGGGTGCCCGTTACGGACAAGACACAGTACGTCGCGCCGGCGACGGACACGCCCCGCCCCGCCTGGCTACTGGAGTCGCCGATCAATCTGCTGATGCGCGGCGAGCGACCGTTTTACGGTTCGCCCCTGCGCACGGTGTCGTCTGGCGAGCGTGTCGAGGCGGGCTGGTTCCAAGGCGAGCCGGTGACGCGCGACTACTTCGTTGCCGAGGCAGACGACCACATCTGCTACTGGATCTACCGCGAGCGGATTGGCGCCGTCGACGAAGACGAGCCGCGCTGGTACCTGCATGGTCTGTTCGGATAAGTCATGTTGCCCGCTTCGTTCGGCCTGCCCGGCTATGCCGAGTTGCAGTGCGCATCCAACTTCACATTCCTCCAGGGTGCCTCGCACGCCGAGGAACTGGCGACGCGCGCGGCGCAGCTTGGGTACGAGGCGATTGCAATCACCGACGAATGCTCGCTGGCGGGCATCGTGCGCGCGCACGTCGCGGCGAAGGAGGCGGGCATCAAACTGCTCGTCGGCGCGCATTTTCGCGTCACGAACGCAGACGGCTCACCTGCCCTCGCCATCACCGCGATCGCGCAGAACCGCGATGGCTACGGCAACCTGTCGGAACTGATCACGCTCGCCCGCACCCGCACGGCCAAGGGCACGTATGTGGTGTATCCGCACGATCTCGATCATCCCGATCCGCCGTACACGCATCTGCGCGCGCTGCCCGACTGTCTGGTCATTCTCACGCCCGATTTTCCCGCGAAGGACGCGCGCCTCGACGCACAGGCCCAATGGGCGGCGCAGACGTTCGGCGCCGATCGCTGCTGGATGGGGCTGACCCTGCACGCCCGCGCGCTCGATGACCTGCATCGGAATACCGTCTACGACGTCGCAGAAAGGCACGGGCTGAACGTCGTGGCGACCGGCCAGGTGCTGATGCATGTGCGCTCGCGCAAGCCACTGCAGGACACGCTGACGGCAATCCGCCTTAACCGGCCCGTGACTGAATGCGGATTCGAACTGGCACCGAACGCCGAGCAGCATCTTCGCTCGCGACTGAGGTTGGCCAACGTGTATCCGCCCGACGCGCTCGCGCAGACGCTAAGCATCGTGTCGCGCTGCACGTTCAGGCTCGACGAGCTTCGTTACGAGTATCCCGACGAACTCGTGCCACCCGGAATCACGCCAACAGCGTACCTGCGGCGCGAAACCTATCTTGGGGCACATCGCCGGTACCCGCGCGGAATCCCGCACAACGTGCAGACGCAGATCGAGCACGAACTGTCACTGATCGCGGACCTGAAGTACGAGCCGTATTTCCTGACGGTGTACGACATTGTCCGTTTCGCGCGCAACGAAGGCATCCTCTGTCAGGGGCGCGGCTCGGCTGCGAACTCGGCCATCTGCTACTGCCTCGGGATCACCGAGGTGGACCCCGCCCGCGGCAATCTGTTGTTCGAACGGTTCATCTCGAAAGAGCGAGCCGCAGCCGGGGACGTGCCCGATATCGACACCGACTTCGAGCACCAGCGGCGCGAGGAAGTGATCCAGTACATCTACAGGAAGTACACGCGCACACGCGCGGCGCTCGCGGCTGCCGTTACGACCTACCGCCCACGATCGGCGATTCGCGACTCGGGCAAGGCGCTTGGGATCGATCCTGTGATTGTCGATCGCGTCGCCAAGGAGCATCACTGGTTTGATTCGAGCGCTGATCTCATGCGTCGGTTCGTTGATAGCGGACTGGACCCGCAGACGCTGATCATCCAGCAGTGGGCAACGCTCGCCGCGACGCTGCTGGGCTTCCCGCGTCACCTGTCCCAGCACGTGGGCGGCTTCGTGATCGCACGCGGCAAGCTTTCGAGGCTCGTGCCAGTCGAGAACGCATCGATGCAGGATCGCACGGTGATCCAGTGGGACAAGGACGATCTGGAAGCGCTGGGCCTGCTGAAAATCGACGTGCTCGCGCTCGGCATGCTGTCTGCGATTCGTCGGACGCTCGAGCTGGTCTCGCAGCAGCGCGGCGAACCGTTCGAGATGCAGGACATCCCGGCCGAGGATGAGGCGACCTACGACATGATCTGCGCGGCCGATACCGTTGGCGTGTTCCAGATCGAGTCGCGCGCACAGATGAGCATGCTGCCGCGCCTGAAGCCGCGCGAGTTCTACGATCTCGTGATCGAAGTCGCGATTGTCCGACCCGGACCTGTGCAGGGGGGGATGGTTCATCCGTACCTTCGCCGTCGGCAGGGACTGGAACCCGTCAGTTATCCGAGTCCGGAAGTAGAGCAGGCGCTCAAGCGCACGCTTGGCGTGCCGATCTTTCAGGAGCAGGTGATGCAGGTCGCGATGCTCGCGGCGGGGTTTAGCGCGGGCGAGGCGGACCAGCTGCGTCGAGCGATGGCCGCATGGAAGCGCAAGGGTGGCCTGCAGCACTATCACGACCGCATCGTTGAAGGGATGCTCCAGCGCGGCTACGACCGCGAGTTTGCCGAATCGATCTTTGCGCAGATCCAGGGTTTCGGCGAATACGGCTTTCCAGAGAGCCACGCGGCGAGCTTCGCACTCCTCGTCTACGCTAGCTGCTGGCTCAAGCGTCATGAGCCGGCAGCGTTCCTGTGCGCCATGCTCAATAGCCAGCCAATGGGCTTCTATTCACCGTCGCAGCTGGTTCAGGATGCGAAGCGTCACGGCGTCAACGTGCTGCCCGTCGACGTGACAATCAGCGACTGGGATTCAACGATGGAAGGCGATGGCAGCATGGCGCCTGTGCGGCTGGGCATGTCCATGATCCGTGGCATGCGCGAGGAAACCGCGCGGCGCATCGAAGCGGCGCGGGCTGTGATGCCGTTCCGCGATGTCGCGGATCTCGCGAACCGCGCACAACTGGATCGCCATGACCTGCAGGTACTCGCGGCTGCAAACGCGATGAAGCCAATCGTGGGGGACCGGCGGCAGGCGCTATGGGAAGCCGTCGCAGCCGTTCCGGACAAGGATCTGTTGCGCGCCACGTCGCGCGGTGAGGAAGCGCCGGCGCTGACGGCACCAACCGAAGGCCAGGACCTCATCGCCGACTACCGTTCGACCGGCCTGACGCTAGGCCGGCATCCCCTCGCCCTGCTGCGCAAGAAGCTGCTGTCGATGCGCCTGATGCCCGCCGAAGCGCTCGCGCGCTATCGCGATGGTCAGCTCGCGCGGGCCTGCGGGATCGTCACCGTACGCCAGCGTCCCGGCACGGCGAACGGCGTGATGTTCATGACGCTCGAGGACGAGACAGGGTCCATCAACGTCATCGTCTGGCAGTCGGTACTCGAACGGCAGCGGCGCGAAGCGCTCGGTTCGTCGCTGCTTGCGGTCTACGGCGTGTGGCAGCGTCAAGGCGATGTAAAGCATCTCGTTGCACAACGTCTTGTCGACGTGTCGCACCTGCTCGGCGAACTGCCGACGGCGAGCCGGAATTTTCATTGAACCGACCCGTAGGCCGTATTAATTTCTATGGTCCCTCCCATTTTTGCAACCACGATTTTCGATGTCATTGCAGGCTCGCTTAAATCTATCCGGCGTCGATAGTGGGGATCATGCCCCGCGCCACGATGAGGTTCGCGCCTGAAGGTCCTTAAAACTGTCTCGGCTTTGGGAAGCCTAATTAATACCCAGGTTGTCCTTCAGGCCGATGTGCCGTTCATGTCATCAAATTTCAGTCGTCGCAAAACCAGTTGGGTGATTCGCCAGAAGTTGAGCCGCGCAGTCAGTCCGAAGCGACAGTCAATCCCGCACAGTACGCGGTGCCGTGGGCTGCCATTGACCACGCAGTTCGAGCCAGCTTGTTAGCCAGTGCGCAGGCGACAACGTTTGAATGTCGTCGGGTAAGCATGGCACGAACCCAGTCCGCGAGATGGCCTGTCCGTCCCTCAAGCCGCAGCATGTAGGCTCGAGCGCACGTGACGAGCAGCCGTCGGATATTCTTGTCGCCACGTCGGCTGATACCAAGCAACGTCGCTTTCCCACCGGTACTGTATTGCCTGGGAACGAGACCGACCGACGCTGCAAAATCGCGACCGCACCTGTACTGCTTGCCGTCTCCCATTTCTGCGGCCAGAACACTGGCGGTGACGGGGCCGATGCCCGGAATCGTCAGCAGGCGCTGGCCGAGCTCGTCGTCTGCGAGCTGGGCGTTAATCTCTTTCTCGATATGACCAACTTCGCTGTCGAGGTACTTGTAGTGCTCGTGCAGACGCTGAAGGATCGCGATCAGGCGTGGTGGCAATGAATGCTCAGTGAGGAAGGCTGGAAGACGCGCAACGGAAGCCTTTCCAACTGGCAGACTAACGCCGAATTCCAGCAATAAGCCGTGCATCTGGTTGATGGTTCTGGTGCGATCCCGCACGAATGACTCCCGTAGGCGATGTAGTGCGGAGAGCGTCTGCTGTGATTCGGTTTTCGCGGTGACAAACCGCATGGTGGGCCGGGAGGCAGCTTCGCAGATAGCCTCGGCGTCTACAAAGTCATTCTTGTTGCTCTTTACGAACGGACGCACAAACTGCGGCGAGATCAGTTTGACCTGATGTCCGAACGTCGTCAGCAGGCGAGCCATGTGATGGGCGCCGGCACAAGCCTCCATTACAACTGTGCATGCATGAAACGTCGCGAAGAACTCGACCAGTTGCCTGCGCCCCAGTTTCTTGCGAAACACCGCCTTGCCCCTTCTATCCTGACCGTGAAGGTGAAAGGTGTTCTTTCCCAAATCGATGCCAACCATCGTGACGTCTTGCATGACAGTCTCCAATCCGGAATTGACGCCGCAAGCGTAACGCACTCGGCGAGGGCGGGAGGGACCATCTCATTACTGTCAACACCCTAGCGCAGCAACGGCGCGGCTAAGCGCAAACGCGTTGACACTTTTATATCCCGTTGAATCGTATTAAAAGCGTCAATTCACGTATGTCCGTATTAAATTCTATGGTCCCTCCCATTTTTGCAACCACGATTTTCGATGTCATTGCAGGCTCGCTTAAATCTATCCGGCGTCGATAGTGGGGATCATGCCCCGCGCCACGATGAGGTTCGCGCCTGAAGGTCCTTAAAACTGTCTCGGCTTTGGGAAGCCTAATTAATACCCAGGTTGTCCTTCAGGCCGATGTGCCGTTCATGTCATCAAATTTCAGTCGTCGCAAAACCAGTTGGGTGATTCGCCAGAAGTTGAGCCGCGCAGTCAGTCCGAAGCGACAGTCAATCCCGCACAGTACGCGGTGCCGTGGGCTGCCATTGACCACGCAGTTCGAGCCAGCTTGTTAGCCAGTGCGCAGGCGACAACGTTTGAATGTCGTCGGGTAAGCATGGCACGAACCCAGTCCGCGAGATGGCCTGTCCGTCCCTCAAGCCGCAGCATGTAGGCTCGAGCGCACGTGACGAGCAGCCGTCGGATATTCTTGTCGCCACGTCGGCTGATACCAAGCAACGTCGCTTTCCCACCGGTACTGTATTGCCTGGGAACGAGACCGACCGACGCTGCAAAATCGCGACCGCACCTGTACTGCTTGCCGTCTCCCATTTCTGCGGCCAGAACACTGGCGGTGACGGGGCCGATGCCCGGAATCGTCAGCAGGCGCTGGCCGAGCTCGTCGTCTGCGAGCTGGGCGTTAATCTCTTTCTCGATATGACCAACTTCGCTGTCGAGGTACTTGTAGTGCTCGTGCAGACGCTGAAGGATCGCGATCAGGCGTGGTGGCAATGAATGCTCAGTGAGGAAGGCTGGAAGACGCGCAACGGAAGCCTTTCCAACTGGCAGACTAACGCCGAATTCCAGCAATAAGCCGTGCATCTGGTTGATGGTTCTGGTGCGATCCCGCACGAATGACTCCCGTAGGCGATGTAGTGCGGAGAGCGTCTGCTGTGATTCGGTTTTCGCGGTGACAAACCGCATGGTGGGCCGGGAGGCAGCTTCGCAGATAGCCTCGGCGTCTACAAAGTCATTCTTGTTGCTCTTTACGAACGGACGCACAAACTGCGGCGAGATCAGTTTGACCTGATGTCCGAACGTCGTCAGCAGGCGAGCCATGTGATGGGCGCCGGCACAAGCCTCCATTACAACTGTGCATGCATGAAACGTCGCGAAGAACTCGACCAGTTGCCTGCGCCCCAGTTTCTTGCGAAACACCGCCTTGCCCCTTCTATCCTGACCGTGAAGGTGAAAGGTGTTCTTTCCCAAATCGATGCCAACCATCGTGACGTCTTGCATGACAGTCTCCAATCCGGAATTGACGCCGCAAGCGTAACGCACTCGGCGAGGGCGGGAGGGACCATCTCATTATTGTCAATTCGCCTCCTACACTTCGAATCCAGTCCGTAAGTCGTTGATCTTATGGAAAATCCTCCGCACATAGCAGAGCCGGTCGCGCTCGCCCGTCCACGCGGAGCACATCGGTTCGAAGCGTTCAGTCCCAAGCTCGCACGCCGGGTGACGTTCTATCGCCGCGCCCTGGTTGAGCAGTGGGTATTGCTCGAAGCTGATCCGTTAGTAGTCGCCTTCTGTGAGCGGCCGGGTTACATACAGCTTGACAGGCACAAGTGACTCGCGGACTTCTGGGTTCGTTATGTTGATCGGAATGAATTAGTTATCCTTGATGATAGATCTTGCGAAGTCGATGCAACGAAGCCAAATCGGGTTCTCGACATGGGCGCGTGTAACATCCGGCGGGTTGTGCCGGCCGAGCTGGCTGCTGCCCGCGTCTGGATTGAGAACTGGCAGCGCATGTTGCCGTGCCTGGTTGCCAATCGGGATCTCGTTCCGCCGACGCTAACGCAAGCGATCGCGCGCTTCGTGAAGAAGCCCCGAAGACTGCTCGACATCGAGCGAGAGTTTGCGACCGGTGACCCGGTACTGGTTCGCACGGCCTTGTTCGGCCTGCTGCACAGCGGACGTGTCAGTGCGCCAGAGCTTCGGTATCTGTCGCACAGGTTGCGCTCAGCGATTGAAGCTGCCCTCGATCCTTTGTTCGTAAGCAACTCGCGCATAGTACGTCTCCCGGGCACAGTTTAGGAGAGGTGTCAGAGGGCTCGCCGACTCTTCGCAGTTCCCGATTCGTCTGCGTATCAGCAGAGAGCGATCGTCCACCTTTACATGGATGCGGCGAAAGGTCCTGACGAGGGTCCGGGGACTCATCGACATTATGGAGGGTTTTGTGCCCAACGCCGCGTGTAGTTGCGGATCGATGCGACGAGTTCAACCACGTGCGCCCAGACCCGCGGTTCCATATGCGCGCTCCACGCAAGCGCGACGCCCGTCATGCCGAACCACAGCGCGATGCCCGGCCACGAGAGCGGCGCGCAGACGAGCGTGCCGAGATACGCCCCGACGACGATCAGCGCGGGTGTCGCCAGCATGCGGATGGGCCGCGCATCGAGGCGTGCGGCATAAAACAGCAGCAGGCCGTCGACGAGGCAGCGCGCGCTCCATGCAAGCGCCGCGCCGAGGACGCCGAAGTGCTGCAACATCCAACACAGCAAGGCGAGGAACGGCAGTACTTCGTAAGTCTGAAGACGCGCGACGATGCCTGGCTTCCCCGTTGCCTGCAGGTGGGTGGTGGCGATCATCGTGAGTGAGTTGATCCAGATGCCAACGAGAATCGCTTCTCCAACCGACGTGGCGCGCGACGCGAATTCACGGCCCAGCCACAGCGAGAGAAACGGGTGCATGACGAAGATGCCGAACACGATCATTGGCGTGAGGGCAGCGGCGAGGCCGCGTATCGCGCCGAAGGAGAGCGCCGCTGCGCTGGTCGCGTCGAGCGCCGACAGGCGCGGAAATAGCGTGCGGATAATGACGAACGGAAAGAGCCGCACGCGCTGCGCGAGATTGAACGGCACCTGGTAATAGGTGACCGCCTGCGGCCCGAGCGCGTGGCCGATGAGCAGGCGATCGGCGGTCTCCAGCAGCGGCTGCGCAAGATTCGTCAAGCTGATCCATGCGCCGTACGAGAACAGCGGGCGGACCAGATCGCGGCGCGGGCCGTTGGCAAGCGACAGGGGAAATACGCGCCAGACGACGAGAGCGGTCAGCGCCAGCGCCGCGATGCCGGCGGCGAGCGTACCGAACACCAGATAGCGCAGGTGCGGCCCGAAGGCGAACGCCATGCCAAGAGGCGCGAGCTGATACATGGTCGCGACTGCGAGCTGCACCGCGTTGAGCGCGCCGAAGCGCTCACGCCCGACAAGCGCGCCGTTGAACACGCTGATCAGATTCGAGAGCGGCACGAGGCAGGCGACGTAGGGCAGCGCGGGCAATAACTCGGCGGACAGCGCCTCGCCAATGTCGAAGAACGCAAGCAGCGTGTGCATCAGCGCAAAGAGCACGACGCCGCCCACCGCACCCAGCCCGGCGTTCAGGATCAGCGCGGTCCACACGACGGCCTGGCGCTCGCTGTGCGGCGCATCGTCGAGTTGTGCGATGCGGTTGGACGTCGCTTGTGACAAACCCAGATC
Organism: Paraburkholderia sp. SARCC-3016; assembly: GCF_031119615.1. NCBI lineage: Bacteria > Pseudomonadati > Pseudomonadota > Betaproteobacteria > Burkholderiales > Burkholderiaceae > Paraburkholderia > Paraburkholderia sp. SARCC-3016. Next base: position 43,197 of record NZ_JAVHZD010000022.1, read on the forward strand.
GAGAAAGCCGAAATAACCCTGCACCATCCAGACGATCGCAAGCACGCCGTAGCGTGCGGCGCCGATATGGTGGAGATAAATCGGTGTCGTCGCGAGCGTGATCAGGATCGGCAGGATGCTGCCGACGAGGTTGATCGTGGCGCTGCGTTTGAGACTGGGTTTGGTGCTCATGGAATGGTCCGGTATGCCGTCCAGGCATTCTGGCCGAGGCACGCGACAGAGTTTGTTCGTCGGCGCACGTCACAAGTTTTTTGCCGCCCAGAACTGGCTTGATATCGACCCCTACATGCGTACTTGAGCTTCGTGCTGGCGTGGGCATTCGGTCTCGAAAAGCTCCTTAGGCGTTTGTGACGAAACAAAAATCACTGGCGCTCAAGCCAAAGGCCTGTATAGGACCGTATCGTGGAGGAAGGCCGGTCGAGGACGGGAAGGCAGAGTTCAGCCGCCTGCCATTCACCTAGCAGTCCGTAGCCGAGGCGGGCGAAGTCGGCGAGAAGTTTCGAGCGGTTGTACAGCATGCAAGCGACACGAATGTGCCCCGCATCCTGGACTACCGCAAACTCTGGACCTTCTGTTAACGGCGCCCGGTTGATTAGAATGTATTTTGGCCGTGCCCCTACGCCTTCCAATAAATGGGGCAATGACTTGTCGAAATAATGGAGTGAACCGCTGGCGATAAACAGGTCAGCATTGGCGGCCCATCCTAGATCCCCCGTAAATTGAAGGTTTTTCGCGTTCCTGGTGCTGGCAAGAATTCTGCCGCGCGATACCGTTTCCGGCAAATCATAAACAGACCAGATCAGGTCTTCCGGCATCTTTAGATAATCTTTATAGCAATAGTACAGATTCCCAACGTTCCCGCCGAGGTCGAATACTTTCCGAACACCGGCGACCCGATCTCGCAGGTAATAAAAGGCGGCGTAGTCGCTCGGCCTGGCCACGCGATTCAGTTCAAGGTGCAAGGCGAAGTTTGTGGGGTTTTCGTGCCCACCTTTCGCATATGGCTTGACTGCCATCTCGGCCTCGTTGAGTGTCTGGAAGCTGCTTCTGTATCCCAGCATCGATCGAAAGAGCGTGGCTCCCGCATGAGTGCGTCCAACCTTTTCTAATAGTGAGCGACCGTAGCCGATCGCCCCCAAAATCCTGATAAATTTTGCAGTCCATACAATCTGCTTGTCCCGTAGCTGGATCAGTTGCATCAAATGCTCCAGACAATGTTAAAGGTCGCTGATACAAGCCATCAGTGAGCGGACAGGGTGCACAGGCAGCGAGCGTCCCGTGAGAGTGCGAGTACGACGGTCACCAGGCGTGCGGGCTACAGCGGGCCGTGAACCGCACGCCGGCTGCCGCGACGCGCTTACTACTTCCGTGTCGCGACAGTGACAGGTTTTGAATGGCCCGCGTCTGGTGGTAATCTCGCAGAGAGTAACGCGGGTGGACTCTGAGAGACGCCGCCAGCCCTATCCGCGGCCGAATCGCGTCTCGAGTGCCAGCCATATTGCAAGCGAAATGTAACGTTAGGCCTAGGCAACGTGCCAATCCGTGCGCTGGCGCACACATGCAAGAATCCCAAGCTGCCATGACTGAAACGCAGGTATGTTTAGTCAAGCCGCTCGCATGGCGAACCCAGGCACGTCGAACAAACGCAAGGACAGCTGGACAGGGTGTTTCGGCTCGGGCGAGAGAGTTTCCGCAATTCACGCCGTGGTCCTGAACCGTCCGCTCGCCCTTACGTTCTATTGCCGTCCAGCAGCTGTTTGGCCAGGACCTTCTCGATGCGTTTGCGATCCATCGCGACGATTTCGAATCGCCAGCCTTCCCAATCGGTGTAGTCACCTGCTGCGGGCACCCGACCCAGCAGCAGCATTAACATCCCGCTCAACGTGTGGTATCGCGCCTTGTCTTCCTCCGGTACATGCCTGAGTTGAAGCCGATCCATCGTCTCGGGAATCGGGATCGCGCCATCCAGCACCCACGCGCCGTCTTCCCCCGGCACCGCCCAGGCATCACTGGCATTGCGTGGCGTGAATTCACCCGTGAGGGCTTCGAGTACATCGTGCAGCGTGACGATGCCCTGTATTTCACCGTACTCGTCGATCACGAACGCCAGATTCATGTTGTTCATGCGGAACTGCTCCAGCAGTTCCATACCGGTGAGAGTCTCGGGAAGGTAGATGGCCGGCTCCAGACCGGTGGCATAGTCGGGCCGAAGGCCCTTCGCGATTCTCGCGAGAACCTGCTTCGCATGAATGACACCGAGCACCTGGTCCGGGCCACCATCACACACCGGAAAGCGCGAGTACGCCGACTCCATCGCGCGCTGCAGGTTCTGATCGTCTGGCAGCCGGATATCGAGATACACCATATCCGAACGCGGAATCATCAGCGAGCCGAGCCGTCGGTCGTCGAGCCGGAACACGTTGCGCACCATGTCGTGTTCATGCTGCTCGATCACGCCTGCCTCCGATCCCTCCCTGAGCAGCGCGTGGATTTCCTCTTCCGTGACGTCGGTTCGACCGTTCTGCCTGACGCCAAGCATCCTGAGTACCGCGTGCGTAGACCAGGACAGCAGCACGACGAAGGGGCGCGTCAGCACGGCGAGCACCTGCATCGGACGCGCGACCATACGCGCAATCGGTTCGGGATTGATCTGCCCGAGGCGTTTGGGCACCAGTTCACCGATGATGATCGACACGTACGTTATGGCGACAACCACCACAGCCGTCGAGCCAATCTCGGCGGTTTTCTGCGGCACGCCGAGCGACTCCAGCCAACGTTCGAGTGGAATGGCGAGCACTGCTTCGCCCAGGATCCCACTTAACAGGCCAATCGAGGTAATGCCGATTTGGACCGTCGAGAGGAATCGGGTTGGATCCTCGCCCAGCTTCAATGCCACGATCGCCGCACTGTCACCTGCCGCTGCGAGTTTCATGAGACGCGCCTTGCGGGCAGTGACGAGTGCAATCTCTGACATGGCGAACACGCCGTTGAGCATGATAAGACCAAGCAAAATCAGAGCTTCCATCGCCGGGCTCCGGATTCAGGCAGGCACGCGCAATCACGCCTGGCGGGTTTATCAGCAGAAGAAAGCCTGGGGCTCGTGAGCGCGCCAGGCAAATCCCGGCGTGCTGCAGATGGATGCGGTGAAAGCAGAAAACTTCGACAGTGAGGGCTGTCCATATTGACCCCGTAGTCCGGGGTTCCTCGAAGCCAATGGGCCTTAAATCCTACAATCTGCTTTCGATGACGTCAACGAAGGGACTATGTTGCGCAGTTCGTGGGCGCTGGCTGTGACGCGCATCGGCGGGGCCTGCCACAAAGCCCGCGCCACTTTAGTCCGCATTCATGTACACCGTCACATACATCAGGCCCCAGGCGCCTGCCATCAGTGCGAGCAGGGTTGCGGCGACAAGCGCCCACGTGCGTCCCGGTCGTTTCATGGAACATCTCCAGCTAGTGCGTGTGCCGGTGGTGAATGTCCGGGAAATGCGCATGCGAATGGGTGACTGGCCGATGCGTGTGCGCATGCGTATGAGGCTCGACCCCGTCATACGGGAAGTCGTGTTCATGCTGATGATGCTCGTCATGACGGTGACGATGTGTGTGTTCGAGAGGCACGTGCGTGTGCTCGTGCTCGTGTCGTTCACGCACGTGTAGCCAGATGCCGAGCACCATCAGGGCCGCGGCGATCCAGAAGGACACTTGCGGCAGCTCCGGCCATATGAGCAAAGAGAGCGTCACGCCGAATAGCGGCGCTACCGAGAAGTACGCGCCCGTGCGCGCGGTGCCAAGATGCCGAAGCGCGACCACGAACAGGACAAGGCTCACGCCGTAGCCTGCAAGTCCCGTCAGCATGGCGGCGACGAGCGATCCAGGACCCGGCAGCGAGGTCCCGGTCGCGAACGCGATCGCCAGATTCACCGGGCCCGCGATCAACCCCTTCAGACACGCGATCACCATCGCGTCATTGGTCGAGACCTTGCGCGTGAGGTTGTTGTCGATTGCCCAGCACAGACAGGCTCCAGCGATGAGCAGCGCACCAGGCGGCACCGCAGACTGACCTGGCTGCCACGACAGCACAACACCCCCGGCGACGATGGCCACCATGCCGAGAAACACCTGAACGTCCACGTTCTCGCGGAACACGACCCACGCGATGACGGCGGTGAGCACCCCTTCCAGATTCAGCAGTAGCGAAGTGGTCGCAGCCGGTGTGCTTGCAAGGCCCAGCATCAGCAGGGCCGGGCCCGCCACACCACCCGCGGCAATCGCACCCATCAGCCAGGGCAGTTCCCGCTTACGTATGCGCTGGACCCCGTTCGTTTCCGACCTGCCCAGCTGCCGGCCGATGATGCCCATCCCGAGCCCGAGCCCGCTGCCGAGGTAGAGCAGACCCGCCACCATGAACGGCGACATTGCGCCGACTAGCGCCTTCGCGATCGGCGTAGCCGCACCGAACAGGGCCGCGGCGGCCAGGGCGGTGAAGACCGCGCCAAATCTCGGGTTCATGAAGTGTCATCAAGCATCTTGATCAAAATGAAAGTTTACCGGTTCCCCGTTCACCGGTCCGGATAACCACAACCGCCTGAGCCCTGGTGCTCGAAAAAGTTAACTTGTAGATGTTGTTATGCATGTGTAGCATCATCTACATGCAAATACCTTTGACCTGGTCGCTGCTTGTCCTGACGCTTCCGACAGAGAACGCGACGGCGCGCATGCGCTTCTGGCGCGCACTGAAAGCCAGAGGCTGCGCGGTGCTTCGTGACGGCATCTATCTCTTGCCTTACACCGAGGAACGGGAAGCCATGCTGCGCGAGCTGGCTGTGGCCATTGCCGAGAACGGTGGCACGGCCCATCTGCTGCGCGCCCCAAGCCTTGACGCATCGCAGGACGCCGAATTCCGGTCCCTTTTCGACCGTGCCGATGAGTACGCCAGTTTCATCCACGCACTCGCCGACGCCCGAAAGACGGTATCCGGCCAGTCCGCGGCGGAGCTGACGAAACTGCAGCGCCGGCTGCGCAAAGACTACGAGGCAATCGTCGCGATCGACTATTTCCCGGGAGAAGCGGCCACGCGTGCCGAGGTGGCCTGGCAGGATTTCATCGCTCACATCGACACGGTGCTGTCGCCGGGTGAGCCGCACCCAGCTGACCGTGCAATCCGTTCGCTTTCGATAAAGGACTTTCAGGGCCGCATTTGGGCAACACGGCGGCGCATGTGGGTCGACCGCGTCGCAAGCGCCTGGCTCATCCGCCGCTTTATCGACCGCGACGCGCGCTTCATCTGGCTGACTTCACCTGACGCCTGCCCGGCCGACGCACTTGGCTTCGATTTTGATGGCGCGGCCTTCACTCATGTGGGTGAGCGCGTCACGTTTGAAGTGCTGCTTGCGAGCTTCGGCCTCGATAAGGACCCGGCACTGGTTAGGCTCGGCGTGATGGTCCATGCGCTCGATGTGGGCGGTGCGCCTGTGCCGGAGGCGACCGGTTTTGAAGCCATCATGGCCGGCGCCCGCGAGCGCGCGCCTGACGACGACCAGCTGCTCGACGAGATGGGCCGCGTCCTCGATTCGATGTACACGCACTTCATGGCAACTGAAAAGAAAAGTGACAAGGGAGACCGCTCATGAGCACGGCCACCGCAACCTCGCCCGGCTACACGCTCGGCCAGATGGTGCTTTACATGCTCAGGCTCGGCACCTTCGGGTTTGGTGGACCCGTGGCGCTGGTTGGTTACATGCGTCGCGACCTGGTCGAGCAGCGCGGCTGGATCACCGAAGAAGACTATCGCGAAGGGCTGGCGCTCGCGCAGATGATGCCTGGCCCGCTTGCCGCACAGCTCGGCATCTATCTCGGGTATGTGCATTACCGGATCGTCGGCGCAACGATCGCGGGACTTGCGTTTGTGCTGCCGTCGTTTGTGATGGTCGTCGCGCTCGGCTGGGCCTACGCGCACTTTGGCGGGCTCTCCTGGATGCAGGCGGTCTTCTATGGCGTCGGCGCGGCCGTGGTCGGCATCATCGCCATGAGCGCGTACAAGCTGACCACAAAGACGATTGGCTCGGACCAGCTGCTGTGGCTTATCTTCCTCACGCTTGCAGTCGTGACCGTCGTCACCGAATCGGAGATCGCGTGGCTGTTCATTGCGGGCGGTCTGGCGAACTGGTTCCGCAGAGCACCGCCGAAATGGTTGGGCAGAGGCGGAGTCAACGCCGTCGCGATCGCGCAGGCACCTGTTTTGAGCGGCATGCTCAGCGGCCTCGATCTGTCATTACTCAGCCAGCTGGGCGTATTTTTCGCAAAGGCGGGGGCATTCGTGTTCGGCTCGGGCCTCGCGATCGTGCCGTTCCTGTACGGCGGGGTGGTGACCGAGCATCACTGGCTCAACGACAAGCAGTTCGTTGATGCAGTCGCCGTCGCCATGATCACACCCGGGCCGGTTGTCATCACGGTGGGCTTCATCGGTTACCTGGTCGCCGGGTTTGCGGGTGCGTGTGTGGCTGCAGCCGCCACTTTCCTGCCCTGCTATCTGTTCACGGTGCTGCCTGCGCCGTACTTCAAGAAATATGGCCGGCTGCCTGCCGTCAAGGCGTTCGTCGACGGCATTACCGCTGCGGCGGTCGGTGCCATTACGGGTTCGGTGATCGTCATTGCGAGACGTTCGGTTATCGACTGGCCGACGGCGTTGATCGCGCTCGCAACGGTATTGCTGTTATGGCGTTTCAAAAAGCTTCAGGAGCCCGTCATTGTGGTGGCGGCTGCCCTGATTGGTCTTGCTGTCTATCCGCTTGTCCACCTGCACGCCCTGTGACCGGAGGTGTGCGAGAAAACCTTGAGGAATGCAAAATGGCAACACGTCGTACCTTTCTGCAAAACACGGCGGCAGTTGGCGCCGGGGTAATGCTGGCCCAGACAAAGACGGTGCTCGCGGCCGAAGGCCCTGGCCACGTTGATAAGCTCGTCGATGCTGACGGCAAATATGTCGCGGCGCCGCTGCCGTTCGCCTACGACGCACTCGAACCGGTCATCGATGCGCGTACGGTTGAACTGCACTACAACTTTCACCACAAGCCGGCGGTAGCGGCGGCGAACAAGGCTGAAGAAGCACTGGCGAAGGCGCGGGACACCAACGATTTCTCGCTGGTCAAGTTCTACGAGAAGGAACTCGCTTTCCAGCTCTCGAGCCACATCCTGCACACGGTCTACTGGACGAGCATCTCGGGCAAGGGCGGCGAACCGAAGGGCGACCTTGCAAAGGCGATTGACAAGGATTTCGGTTCATACGCGAAATTCAAGGCGCAACTCGTCGCGGCAACGATCGCTACTGAAGCGTCAGGATGGGGCGTCGTCGGCTATCACCCCGCGACGGGCAAGCTGATGATCCTGCAGTGCGAGAACCATCAGAAACTCACGGCATGGGGCATCCAGCCGGTACTGATCCTTGACGTCTTCGAGCACGCCTACTACCTGAAGTACCAGAACCGGCGCAACGAGTACGTCAACCAGCTGTTCAGCATCATCAACTGGGACAACGCGGCGCTCAGGCTGCAGGCGGCGACGCCTTCGCGCAGAACCGCGTGAGACACGCCGAAAAAGGGAAAAGAGGAGTAGCACCGTGAGACAGTCGGCACGATCCAGGTTGCTCGCCATCGTCAACACCACGCGTGCGCAATGGGTTGTGCCGACGCGCCTGACGTTCGGGATGCTGCTCCTCTTTCCGCTGGACGGCGGTATCCAGCATCTGCTCGCGGCAACCCAGCCAGTCGTGCAACCCGTATGGCTGGGCATGATCCTCGGCACACTGCCGCGCCTGATTGAGATCATGGCCGGTATCAGTTTCATCGTCGGGCTGGGCATCAGGGTGACCGCCGCTCCGGCGGTGGTCATCTTCGCCCTGAGAGCGCTTGCGAATGCCGCGGGTTCGTTCCCCTCGCTGCGGGACGTGACGGCTGGCATCGTCGTGCCGCACGGCAACTGGGCATATGGTGCGCTGTATCTCGCCACCGCGCTGCTGCTCAATGATCTGCTGGGAACAGGCAGCGGCCGGTGGTCGGTGGACTACTGGCTGGCCACGAGGCTCAAGGCACTCGCAAGTCCCCACCTCAGGCGTTGAAAAGAGATCCACTTACTGTTTGCAACCGGAGGCAGTCATGAACTGGGAGATGCGGCCCCTGGCCTGCGATCCAGCCGGGCTTACCGGCCTGTCCGAAAAGCTCATCGTCAGTCACTACGAGAACAACTACGGCGGCGCGGTGAAACGGTTGAACGCCATCACAACGCAGCTTGCGGAAATCGACGCGAGCAGCGCGCCTGTCTTCGTGCTTAACGGGCTGAAGCGCGAGGAGCTGATCGCGATGAATTCGATGATCCTGCATGAAATCTACTTTGATTCGCTGGGCGCCAGGGAATCGGCGAGCGGTCCGCTCGAGGCAGCGCTCGTGCGCGACTTTGGCAGCGTTGATCGCTGGCACGCGGAATTTGCTGCGATGGGCAAGGCACTTGGCGGCGGCTCAGGCTGGGTGCTGCTGAGCTGGTCGCCGCGACTCGGCAAGCTTTGCAATCAGTGGGCATCCGATCACGCGCATACGCTGGCTGACGGTGTGCCCATTCTGGCGCTGGACATGTATGAGCATTCATACCACATCGACTTTGGCGCAAAGGCCGGCGCCTATGTTGACGCGTTCATGCAGAACGTGAACTGGCAGAAGGTGAACGCGCGATTCGATGCGCTGTTTGTCCAGGCGGAGAAGGCGACCGATCAATCGATAAATCGTGTCCGTCAAGGGGCAACGTCATGAAATGGATCACGCGTGAGCGTCCAAAGGTCGACCGTATTGCCTGCCCCTGGCTGATTCTTCGCTTCATCGACCGCGACGCGGAGTTCCTGTACGTGCCGCGCGACGACGTCATGCGCGTCGCGGCCGAACGGCAGGCGACACCCTACGACGTGCCCGATGTCGAACTGGGTCATCACGGCGAGCTGTGCAGTTTCGATGCATTCGTGCGGAAGTACCGGCTGGCCGACCGCGCCTTGCACCGTGTTGCGCGGATCGTGCGCGGCGCCGACACAGCGCGGCTGGATCTGGCGCCGGAGTCTGCGGGACTCTACGGAATCTCCATCGGGATGTCGCGCACCTTCGCAGACGACCACGAGCAGCTGCGTTATGGGCTGGTTCTGTATGACGCGCTGTACGCGTGGTGCAAGACCGGGTCCGATCACTGACCACCAGCGATGATGCCTGCTCGAGCGCCACTTTCTACGCCGTTCCTGCCGGCGGGCATTGACCGCAGCGCCTGGCTGCTGCTGGCCGCGCGGAGCCTGCGCGGCGTGTGCGACGGCTTTGTCGCCGTGTTGCTGCCTGCCTATCTGCTGGCGCTCGGTTTCGCGCAACTGACTGTTGGTCTCATCAGTACGGCAACATTAGTAGGATCGGCGATAGCGACGATACTCGTGGGCATGCTGGGTAACCGCTATCCGCTGCGCGCACTGCTCCTCGCTGCGGCGAGCCTGATGACAGCCACCGGCCTTGCGTTCGCCAGCCTGTCGTCGTTGTGGCCGCTGCTAGTAGTTGCCTTCGTCGGCACGCTCAATCCGAGCTCGGGCGACGTGAGCGTGTTCCTGCCGCTTGAGCACGCACGCCTGGCAGAATCGGCTCAATCGGAAGCCCGTACCGCGCTCTTTGCGCGCTACAGTCTCGTCGGCGCATTGTCGGCCGCATTGGGCGCATTGCTGGCCGGCCTGCCGGACTGGGTCGCACTACATTCCAGCGTTTCGCCCCTCTCCACCATGCGCGCGATGTTCGTCTGCTACGCGCTGACGGGTGTCGTTGTCTGCCTGCTATACCTGCGTTTGCCGAAGCGCGAAGCACAGGCCGCGACGGTCCGCGCGCCGCTCGGCCCGTCGCGCGCAATCGTCACCCGCCTCGCGCTGCTTTTCAGTGTGGACGCATTTGCCGGTGGCCTGCTTGTCAACTCGCTGCTGACGCTGTGGCTGATCCAGCGCTTCGGGCTTCCGCTTGCTGCGGCTGGACAGTTCTTCTTCTGGGCGGGACTGCTCAGCGCAGGCTCCCAGCTCGCCGCAGCACCCATTGCACGGCGGATCGGATTGCTCAACACGATGGTATTCACGCACATTCCATCGAGTGTCTGCCTGATCGCGGCGGCATTCACGGCTTCGTTGCCCCTCACGCTGCTGCTGCTGCTGCTGCGTAGTGCGCTGTCACAGCTCGATGTGCCGACCCGAAGCGCTTATGTGATGGCGGTCGTTACGCCATCCGAGCGGCCGGCTGCGGCGAGCTTTACCGCTGTGCCGCGTAGCCTTGCGGCCGCGGTTGCCCCGACGCTTGCGGGCGCACTGCTGGGTATCGGCTGGCTCGGCGCACCGCTGGTCGCATGCGGCGCGCTCAAGATTGCCTACGACCTTGCATTACTTTTCGCATTCCGTCACGTCAAGCCTGACGGAGGTTCATCATGAATCACATAAGACAGACTCTCATTGGACGACTGCTCAACGCTGTGTGCACGGCCGCGATCGCCACTGTGCTCAGTGCCGGTTGCGCTGCGAAAGCCGCGGATCAACCGGAGGTCGGCAATCTGCCACTTAAGCACGTCGCTGACATTCCGTTGCCGGGCCGTACGTCCCGTTTCGACTACGAAAGTTACGACGCTGACCGCCATCTGCTGTTCATCGCGCATCTGGGTGACAGTGAAGTCGTCGTGTTCGACACACTCGCGTCCCGTGTCGTTACCCGGATACCGGGAATCGCCGCGGTGCACGGCGTGCTGGTCGTGCCCGGGTTGTCCCGCGTCTACGCATCGGCCACCGGAACAAACGAGATTGTCGCCATCGACGAACAGAGCCTGAAGGAAGTCGCCCGCATGCCAGCGGGCGACTATCCGGACGGTATGGCGTACGCGCCCGATGCGCACAAGCTCTATGTTTCTGACGAGAGGGGAGCGACCGAAACCGTGATCGATGTATCGACGAACCGCCGTGTTGCAACCATTCCGCTCGGTGGCGAGGTCGGCAACAGCCAGTACGACCCGGTGTCGCGGCACATCTTCGTCAACGTGCAAACGCAAAGCCAACTGGTCGAAATCGATCCGGCTACCGATGCAATCGTTACCCGGATCGACCTGCCGGGCGCGCGAGGCAATCATGGGCTGCTTATCGTGCCGCAGTCACGCCTCGCGTTCGTCGCCTGCGAAGACAACGACCACCTGCTGGTACTCGATATGCGCACGATGAAGGTAGCGGCGTCATTTGACGTAGGCGGCGATCCGGACGTGCTCGCCTTCGATCCCGGGACAAACATGGTGTATGTGGCCGGCGAAAAGGGCGTTGTCTCGATGTTCAGCATTGCCGGGTCCCGGGTATTGAAGCTAGGCGACGGCAAGGTAGGGCCAAACGCGCACGTGGTGAATGTCGATACGACCACGCATCGGGCCTACTTTCCGCTGAAAAGCGTCGACGGGCGTCCGGTGTTGCGGGTCATGGATCCCCGATGAAGCGCCGCCTGTATGCCGGACCCTTGCAGTGACGATGAAAAGGAGGCTTTCATGAAAAGGTTTGCTGGGATCGCAGCATTGCTTGTTGCCACCAGCGCTTCTGCCGCGCAGCCGCACATTGGCGACGAGGGCATGCTGGTCGACGGGCAAGGGATGACCCTGTATGTCTTCAGCGGCGGTGCGCTGCCTGACTCAAAAGCGTGCGAAGGCGACTGCGCAAGAAACTTTCCGCCAGCGCTTGCCGAGCCGGCCGACTCACCTGCCGGACAGTTGGGGCTGGTCACAACCGCGAGCGGAAAACGGCAGTGGACGTTCGATGGCAAGCCATTGTATCGCGGGCTGATGGACAAGCGACCCGGCGATCATGCCGCCGACGGGCTCAACGACGCATGGCATAGTGCCCGGCCGCAATAGCGCCGGGATCAGTGCGTTTATGCGCTACGCGCGGCAGTCGTGTCGCGGGAGGGTTTCATGAAAGTCTTGCAACGTTGGCGCATGCGCCGCCCGGTCTTCTGGTACCTCGTTCTTCTCGTTCTGGCTGCCATTGCAGGTATTCTTGTACATATGGTCCCGCGCGCTTCAGCGAGCGAGGCAACCGGTTACCTGACACCGACACACGTCTCCGATATGCCGTTATCGCTTTCCTTGCAACACATCGCGGATGTGCCGCTCGGCGGAGACACCACACGGTTCGATTACGAAAGCTTCGATCCCACCCGTCACCTGTTATTTGTCGCTCACCTTGGGGATAGCCACGTCATCGCCTTTGACACGCAGACTTCCCGGGTAGTCGGGCGCGTCGGGAATGTAGCGTCGGTGCATGGCGTGCTCGCCATTCCGGAACTGGGCCGGGTCTATGCGACAGCGACGGGAACAAGGGAAGTCGTCGCCATCGATATGGCGACGCTTGCCATAACCGCGCGACTGCCGACAGGCGCATTTCCGAACGGCATGGCATATGCGCCGGAAGCGCACAAGCTCTACGTATCGGATCAAAGTGCAGGCGCATTGATGGTCGTCGACGTACGGTCCAATACACCGGTTGCAACGATCCCGCTCGGCGGAGAAGTGGGCAACACCCAGTATGATCCCGTCTCGAAGCATATTTTTGTGAACGTGCAGACGCGTGGCCTGTTGGCCGAAATCGACCCGGCAACGGACAGGATCGTGGCACTCGTCAATGTGCCGGGCGCCCGGCGCAACCATGGGCTTCTCATCGATCCGGACGACAGACTCGCGTTCCTGGCCTGCCAGGGCAATGACACACTTCTCGCCCTCGACATGCGCACAATGCGTCCCGTCTCGTCGTTTCATCTGGGGGGCGGTCCGGACGTCCTTGCTTATGACCAGGGCCTCCATCTGTTGTATGTCGCCGGCGAAGCGGGGGTACTCTCGCTGTTTCGGGTCAAAGCCGGCGTCGTAGCCAAAGTAGGGGAAGGCGATGCCGGTCCAAACGCACACGTCGTGGCTGTGGATCCCGCGACACACCGCGCGTATCTCCCGCTGATGGACGTGGACGGCCAGACAGAGATGCGCATTTTTGCTGCCAGGCGATAGGAGCGCATGCGGGAATGCTTGTCTGCCTGCCTGGAGTCTGGCGTTTGCGAACGCCTGAAGTCGGGAAAACTGGCGGGGAAAAACGCTAGGAATTGAGCATCAGCTTGCGCTTGTGGATCGCCCCTAGGGGTCGCCTAACCAGCAACGGCCCGGTCGTTGACAGATTTATTTCGCACCCGCGAAACCCACGCCACGCAAGTCCTTATGCCTTGCCGTGGGAGCGAGGACGCGAATTGACACAATTATTGCCGTAACGTTGACAGAATTAAAGCGGTCTACGCGAGCATTTCGGCCTCGTTTAATGGGCGTGGCGACGACTGCGCGGAGTCGCCATGGTCGTGGCAACGGGTTCTTGACTAGCAGATTTTTAGATTGATCGCAGTCCATGCGGTTCGTAGGCCGAATTGATTCTGTCAACACCTTGGCACAGCAGCGGTGCGGCACGCGCGAGCGCATTGACACTTTTATGTTCCCATCGGAACGCAATGAAAGCATCAACTCGCCTATGTCCGCACTAAATCTGTCAATTCGCATCGCGAAGATCACCTCGCGCGCCATACTATTGATGCGGCAGGAAGAAATCGCCCGTTAGCGGACGAGCGGTCAGCGAAGCGGAGGCGCGAATCGCCTGAAGTCGGTTGCGGCTGAAAACGCTACTGTCGCGATAAAACACGGTTATCTTGCCAGCCGTGTTTTCGCGCAATCTCTGCGGCGGCTCGCGACTCTGAATGGCCGGTGTCGAGCGCTTCGAAAGGCCCAGTACGACCCTTTGGCGTCATTCGAGGCAGCAAGCCCGCAACGACCGCTTTCCGGTTTCGAACGGGCATCGACGCGTCAGCCTCTCGTCATGTTTGCGCGACCCGTCCAGTGGTTCGCTCTACACCTTGGAGCCCGGTAGTCCGATCCGGGAAGATGTCCTGCCGAAAATGACGGAATCCTCCTCCCACAGACACGCTTGCTCGTCTCACTACGGTACAGCAGTCACCCGAGTCGTCTGACAGCGGTGAACATTTACGCCAAGAGATAGCGATGCTCTTCGATGAACTGTTCGGGCGTCATCAGAGGCCGACCGACGATCTCCGCCGCGCTTTTGTCGACGCCCGCAAGCAGTTGCTCCTGCTGATCGATCTTGACCGCCTTGAAATGGGCCGCAAATGAAGGATCGCCGTCCATGCCAAGGGTCTTTACAAACTCGTCCGGCGACACCTGCTCGAAGCGAATCTCCTTTCCGAGCGTCTTCGCGAGAATGCCCGTGAGTTCGATGTGGCTGACTTCGACCGAACCTGTGACCGGAATTACTACACTACCGAACGCTTCGGGATTCTCAAGAATCTTTACAACCACTCGCGCGATATCAACTGCGGCAATGGGCACGAAGCGGCTCTCCGGATCGAACGGTGTCAGGTAGCGGCCAGCGCGGATTTCGGCGGCTGCGTATAACATCCATTCGGCAAAGAAGTTGACTCGAAGATGGGCCGCCGGAATGCCCGAGCGGTTGAGGATCTGCTCGGAAAGCCAGTGACTCATCGTTGCCGGGCTGCGTGCGTGAGGGCGCGACTGTCGTTGCGACATGTACACGATCTGCTTCACGCTGTGCTCGCTTGCGGCCTGGGCAAGAATCGCCGTAGCCTCCACCGCACCTTGTGTCAGTGGGTAGCAGAAGTAGACGCCGTCAACACCCTTCATCGCGCGACGGACATCTTCGATCTTCAGCATGTCACCGGTCACGATTTCCGCGCCCAGTTCCTTCAGTACATCGGAACGGCTATCTTCACGGCGAACGAAAGCCGTAACCGTGTGACCGTTTTCCAGCAGGAGGCGTACGGTAGGAACGCCTGTCGAGCCAGTGGAACCTGTGACGAGAAACTTCTTCATATAGACCTCCAGAGACTAAGGAAATGCGGCCAAAACTTGCATGTCGTGCCCGCGCGCCTAAGCAGTACGATCATCATGTTATGGGGCGAATACATGCGCGGAACGCGCGAAGCTTGAAATGCAGCCATCAAACATGATGATCATCATGCTTTCGTTTGCGAAGCATGATGGCTATACTGCTTCCCGTCAACTCATTTTTGTGCAGCTTTCGGAGGACCTATGCGCTACCCACCAGAAGAGACGGCCGAGAAGCATGCCCGCATCCTGGAACAGGCATCTATTATGTTTCGCGAACACGGATTTTCCGGGGTCAGCCTCAGCGAAATCATGAAAGCGACCGGCCTCACACACGGCGCCTTCTACCATCACTTCGAGTCAAAAGAAGATTTGATCGCGAAGAGCATCGAAGACACATCGGCCAAGGCTCTCGAGTCCATGCGGGAAGGCGCGGCTCGCGGTGAGTCGAAGACTAAATACGTCGACGGATATCTCACCGAACAACACCGCGACGACAGGGGCAACGGATGCATGATGGCAGGATTGGCTAGCGAGATTGCGCGTGAACCCGCGGCTCAACCCGCCTTCACACAACATGTCGAAGGCATGCTCAAAGGCTTCACTGAGCCTCGTGCAATGACAAAAAAGAAGAATGCTCGTCGCGATGCGATTCATACGCTTTCAAGCATCGTCGGAGCCCTCATTCTGGCTCGCGCGGTTGATGACCCGGAACTGTCAGAAGAGATTCTTCGTGAAACACGAGCGGCTCTGGATTAACGCGCGTCTATCGGATGACGTCGCTTGACCCGGTGATTGTCGTTCTAGCGCTGTCGTCACAGGAGCGCAACGAGACTTTGAACGCGCTAGATGGGCAATGTCCGCAGTCCGATGCAAAGCCGACGCGCGAATGACGGTTAAAATGCAAGAACCGGTGACCGCAAATGGCCGCACTCTGCCGGTTGCCGGACGATTTGGTGGTGAACCGCCTCGCGGGTGACATTTTTATTTCGCGCAGATCAAGCGCTTGCCCGGCAAGCCGTCGCGGTTCTCGTGGAGTGCTGGCGACGCGTAGTGACACATTTATCGAAGTCGGATCGTAGCCATGTCGTTCCTTAGGAAGGATCGTAGCCATGTCGTTCTGTGAGCCAAGGAGTTGGTAGAATGTTTTGTCTTCCTAAGACCGCTTGGCCTCCGACTTGATGTCGTTGCGCGGCATCGCTCGAAAGGCGTCCTCACGTGGAAGCTGATCCACCAGATTGAAGAAGAGGTGTTGTCCGAGGTCCGCGCGGAGGGACGGTTCAGCAACCACCTGCTGCAGATGATCTGCGCGCCAGCCGCCCTGTCCTACCCCAACGACGACCGGCCTGTATCATTCGAAAGTCATGACTTCGTGCCGATCGTCTTCTCGGCGATCGACCGAGCGTGGCAAACTGGATCAATCGACGGCGGCACTACATACCGATGCGGCAGACACGCTGGAAGCGTCACTTGCCGATCTTCGGGATACACAATAGGAAAAAGGCTTATGAACGAAGTTAAAAGCGGCTCATCGGAACAGCGCGGACCCGGAAAAAATCCAGGACGCGCGCGACGTTGAATTCGATCTTGAGCCGTCCGATGCTAAGTGCGTACGGCGCGCACGCCTACTGGCCGACACCGAAGGCGAGCGGGTTTTTATACAACCGAACGCTCAGGACAGGAATTCGCACTAGCCTTTTTCCGCCCCGTTGGAGGACGGCATCAGGTGGTCAGAGCCCACGAGGTTTAACCGCGAGAGGATCTTCCTGAAGCCGCAGCGCTTCATGTTATTGAGCGAGGGACTCGGCTCGTTGTCGACGGGTTCCCCGGTTTCCGTGAAGATATAACGTGCTGACAGGCCGATCGCGCCTTCGATACGACGCGCTATCAAGACTCCCTGGCCACCGCGGCGACGATGCGATGTCGCGACGCCGCCCATGCCGAGCCACGCCAGTTCTCCGGCTACAAATAGCGACCCACCGCCAACAACTGCATCGCCGTCTTTCACCGAATAAAGCTTCCAGCCAGGACGACCATGCAACTGCAGGAACCAGTCGGCGACATATGGCGGGAGGCCGAACGCTTCGGTGATGACGCTGGCGGCCTTTTCGGCGTCATGGGCTGATGCAGGCGCTGCACTCAATGTACTGGCGATTTCAGGCGGCGCGTCGGCGCCTCGAACCATCTTCGCCCAATTGCTGACCGGGTGAAAATCCAGACCTTGCGCGGAAAGAACCGAAAGCAGATTTTGCGGGCGTGCGAGCGGACTCCACAACAGTTGCCATGCCTGGCAGCCTGCGTCACGAAATCGCGCGGCAATGTTCCGGACGTCTTCGACGCGAGCGTCATGTTGCAGTCCGAGTCCGATCGCGCGGTTCAATATCGTGATCGGCAACCCGGGGGCGAGCAGCAAGGTAGCGTCCGCGATCTGTTCGATACTTAGACGCAGTCGGCGCCGCAACTCCGTTGGTGCAGCCGCGAAAAAATCGGCGTAGGCGAGTGCCTCGGCCTGATCGGCCAGACGAGCCGCTTCGCGCGGAGTAAGCGGAAGCGTCATGTCGGCAGTCCTCGATTCAGGTCCTCACGGATATCGCATGGATCTTCCAAACCAACAGCGATGCGCAACAGCGCTTCTGTTATGCGGGCCTGCGCGCGAGCCTCCGGCGTTATACGACCATGTGTCGTTGTAGCCGGATGCGTGATGGTCGTGCGTGTGTCGCCAACATTGGCCGTAATGGAGCAGAGCCTGGTAGCATCGACGACTCGCCAGGCGTTGTCGCGTTGCTGCTCGGGTGTATCGCCAAAGACCTCGAATGCGAGCACGGAACCGCCAGAATATTGCTGGCGTCGTGCCAGCTCGTATTGCGGATGTGACTCGAGACCGGGATAGTAGACGCGCTTGACCGCCGCGTGACCCTCAAGCCATCGCGCGACCGCCAAAGCGTTCGCCGAATGGCGTTCCGCGCGCAGTGACAGGGTTTCCAGACCCTTTAGAAAGATCCAGGCATTGAATGCAGACAGCGATGGGCCCGCTGTGCGCACGAACGGAAAGACCTTTTCCATGAGGAACTGCCGCGTGCCGATAAGCGCCCCGCCAAGCACGCGCCCCTGCCCGTCTATCAGTTTTGTGGCTGAATGCATCACCACGTCAGCGCCATGTTGCAATGGCCGCTGCACGGCCGGGCTGCAAAATGTGTTGTCCACGACATACAGCGCACCCACGGATCGCGCGATTTCGCCGACGGCTTCGATATCGCAGAGTTCTGTCAGAGGGTTCGACGGCGTTTCAACAAAAAACATCTTCGTTTCCGGACGTACAGCCGTTCTCCATGCGTCGAGGTCAACCGGATCGACATACGTTGTCGTAATGCCGAAGCGGCCTAAGATCTGGGAAAACATGCCAAGCGTCGAGCCAAAGATCGCGCGCGAACTGACAATGTGATCACCGGCTTGCAGGGTGGCCATCACGACGGAGAGGATAGCGCTCATGCCTGACGCGGTCGCGATGCACGCTTCGCCGCCTTCGAGCGCAGCCAGTCGCTCCTGGAACATCGTGACGGTCGGATTTGTGAAACGCGAGTAGGTAAAGTAGTTCTCGGAATGTTTGAAGCGCTCGGCCATCTCTGCGGCGCTTTCGAAGCAGAAGCTCGATGTCAGAAACAGCGCTTCAGAGTGCTCGTTAAATCCAGTGCGTTTCGTGCCCGAACGGACAGCGGCTGTGTCGAAGCCGTACTCGCGGTTCGATAAGTCATTCATTGCAGTAACCCGTTTTAGCGGTTAAGTCTTAACACGGACAGACAGGCCTTTCGGCAGTCGCCCGCGTCCGTCCGGTGCGCGGCTGGTCAGAGGCGATACCCGCCG
Organism: Paraburkholderia sp. SARCC-3016; assembly: GCF_031119615.1. Lineage (NCBI taxonomy): Bacteria > Pseudomonadati > Pseudomonadota > Betaproteobacteria > Burkholderiales > Burkholderiaceae > Paraburkholderia > Paraburkholderia sp. SARCC-3016. Next base: position 62,013 of record NZ_JAVHZD010000022.1, read on the forward strand.
CTCGCATCGACAACCTGACCGGTGGTCCACTGCGATGCGGGACTGGCAAGAAAGGCGATTACTCCAGCGACGTCTTCAGCGGTGCCGACCCGACCGAGCGGACTGGCTGCGGTCATCATTGCCTGTCCCTCGTCGGTACGCAACCAGGCGGCATTCATGTCAGTGTCAACAGGCCCGGGCGCAACGGCGTTCACGTTGATGCCCCGCGGCCCGAGTTCGGCGGCCCAATGGCGCGTCAGCGCATCGATGGCCGCCTTCGACGCGGCGTAGGCGGAAAGCGCATTTAGCTTGCCATCGAGCTCCAGCACCCGACTGGATACCACGGTCGACAGGTTGATGATGCGGCCACCCGATGTCATGCGTTTGATGGCGTTCTGGGTAGAGAAGAACACCGCTTTTACGTTTATCGCAAACTGACGATCGAACAGGTCAGGCGATGTCGCTTCGAGCGAGCCGCCGTCCGCCACGCCGGCGCTGTTCACGAGCAGATCGAGTCTTGCTGGTTGTCTACGCTGGCTCATGACCCGGTCAAACTCCCCAAAGAGTTTCTCGACTCCGTTCGGCGCGGCGAGATCGGCTTGCAGCGCGAAGCCGTCCGAGCCGCGCTCACGCACGCCCGCGACCGTTTGCTCCGCTGCAGCCGCGTCGGCGCGGTAGTGCACGGCGACGACATAGCCCAGGCGAGCAAGTTCATATGAAGCGGCGCGGCCGATGCCGCGCGAGCCGCCAGTGACAAGTGCTATTTTCGATGGTTGTGCGTTCATGATGTGCCCTTGAGAACGACCGTCGCCTGATAGGTGGTCGCGACGCGTCGGAATGGTTGGAATCGTAAGGGCGGTCGTTCCGTCGATAAACGATAATGCCGACATCGTGGCTGTGCAGATTTGTCATCAATGAAACATGAACATCTTCGCATTCTTCTGGAGGTGGCCCGCCATGGGGCTTTTTCTACAGTGGCGAGGCAACGCAACGTCGACCCGTCATCCATTTCCCGCATCGTGCAGGGTGCAGAGCGCGAACTGGGCGTCCGGCTGTTTCAGCGCTCGACGCGCCGTGTCGTGGTCACGGAGGCAGGCGACGCGTATCTGTCGCACGTATCGCGGCTACTTGAAGAACTTGATTCGGCCAGCGATGCCGTTCGGGAGTTCGGGAAGCAGCCAAAGGGAACGTTACGCCTGACCGCGTCGGTAGCCTTCGGTCAATCGTGCGTGGTACCGCTTCTGCCTGAGTTCCTCGCCCGCTACCCGGATATCCGCCTTGAACTGTTGCTGGCTGATGCGAATGTCGACATGGTGGCCGAGCGCATTGATCTGGCCGTGAGGCTGAGTTCGCGCATGGGCAACGACCTCGTGCGCGTCAAGTGGTTCGATACCCGTTACCGGATATGCGCGACTCCCGATTATCTGAGGCAGAAAGGCGCAATCAATTCGCCCGACGACTTGGACTCACATCCCTGCGTCCTGTTCGGGTTGCCAAACCCCCAGTCCCAATGGCGTGTGACTGATCGTTCTGGCCATGTACACTATGTGGCAGCGACGTCAGCCGCGACGGTTTCGAACGGTCTCGCACAGCGGGAACTGGCGATTGCGGGCGTCGGCCCTGCGTTGATGCCGGCGTGGCTCGTCGCAGATGAGATCGCGGCAGGACGGCTGGTGGAAGTGCTGCCAGGTCATGAGGTCGTGCCGGCCGATTTTGACGGTGCGGCCTGGTTGCTGTATCCGAGTCGCGCATATCTGCCGGCGAAAACGCGAGCGATGGTCGACTTTCTTCTCGAAAACGCCAAAAAAGATTGGGGCACTTCGGACATTGCTAGACGGCGTCGTAAAATGCGTCGAAAGAGTTGAGCTGTACGACGCCGGCGCCGAGTGACCACCTTTCCAGTGCTAAGCGCTGTGCAGCCAGGTGCGAATCAGCACGCAGCCCGACTGAGCGAATTGTTTTGTTCCAGGTGCTCGCAGGGTCGAGTACGACGAGACCTGGTGTTATCCGACGCCGCTCGATGCATACGAGGGCACCGATGGAAACGCTGTCGCTGTCAGGCGAATACAGGTGCACAGGCGAGCTACGAGATGCACGGCGCGGCAGCGTCGCCTCTGCCCGACTGGCAGGCATTGCGCGGTGGAGTGCCGATCAGGTCACCTTCCCAAGTGTACGGGATCGCATGCGTGCATGATCGATCGGAAAATGAAGGGCGACCGACATGCGTAATCGCATTTTTCTAATCCTTTACAGCATCGCGTTTGCCTGGACAGTGTGGCCAATAGCCAGCGTACTGCTCACAAATGTGATTGCCGCTTCTTTGCATTGCAGGCTTAGCGAAGGTGGCCCGTCACCTTGTAGATTATTGGGCGTTGATATCAGCCACCAACTTTATGTCGGCGGCGTTTCGTTTTGGCTCGCGTTGACAACGGTGCCTACCGGCGTGCCTCTTCTGTTGCTTCTGGCCGCATTGCACGTGTTCTTGCGGGTGAAAGAGAAGTTTATCGCACACGAGCGTCGTGAATAGATCAGAAGACATCTGGAAGACCGAAACCGCTGGCGCTGGGTGGCAATAGTGGGTATTGCGACCGCGGCGGCCCTGAGAGTTATCAGGATGCCGGAGGCTGCCTGCACTGTCGCTATGCAACGACACACGCTGCATGCATGCGTGACGGTTCGGCCTAGACGGCATCGTTGCCGGACACGAAGACGAGCTTCTTGGCGCTGGCCCGATCTACGATGAAGGCGGGTCACTCAACCAGGAATGTCACGCTGGTGCAGATATTGCCCCAGCAGACCTTCAACGTTGCGCTTGCCGATGGGATTCGCGCTGTGTACGGAGTAGATGAAGTCGGCGGGGATGAACCGACCATTGGCATCCAGATCCATATCGACGAGCTTCTTGACCACCGCCATTGCGGTGTCTTCGCCACCAAGGTCGTGGTCGAAGGAGATTTCGAACGGGCAGCCACGAGTTTCTAAAATCGTTATGGCTTCGACGGACGTGCGGGCGATTACCCAGTCAGACGCAACGGGGTCGCGGAGGTCATCGATAAACAAGCGGTATCGGGTTTCCATTGTCGTCGATCCTTTTAGCCTCACACCGTCGGCACGTGCTATCCAAATGTTCCAGATACGCAGCAATCTGTTGATGCTGAGGGTCACCTTTGACCCCGGTGGGGGCGTAGGAAAATTCCTCGTTCGACGTGAGCGCGCCTTTGGTGATGTTTGCGGAGCCAACGATAGCAGCGTACCGATCACCGACCTCGAAGTAGTAAAGCTTCGTGTGAAGATACGTTTTTTCATTGTCAACGACGATGTGCTCGGCACCGAGCGCGGCCAGTTCGTCGGCGGCTTCCTGCTGCGTATGCATGTCGTTGGAATAGAAAACCACGCGCGATCCGCGCGCGATGGCCTGTCGCAATTCTTTAGCAATTGCTTTGACGCCGTTGTGTTTCAGATGGCCTGAGCATATCGAGATGAACTGGGCGACAGAGAGATTCTTCTTGATAGCTGCAAGATGCCCATCGTTGCCGCTCTTCGTTCGATTCCAAATGAATGTTGACATGACCGAAATTTGAATACTGTTGCCGGCGAGGAACTACGCAGCACCCCGTCAAAATCAAGAAACACCATCATCGGGGCACTCGCGAGCCTTGCTGTCCTCGCGCTCCCCTTCGGCATCTCGCCACCCATCGCGCCAGTCGGACCATTGGCGTCCTCGGCGTAAAGGGGTTGTCCTGCCATGCCCCGCACTCGCGGTGCTGCTGAATCCCTCCTGATATGCGTCGCTGCGCGTCATGCTGTGTCATCCCCCCAGTGGTAAATGCATGCAGGTACGTATGCGCGAGTGGCTCACAGAGTGAGCTACCGGCCGCCCGACTGCACGCGCGAGCGTGCGAGAACACGCGTCGCGACGTTGACACGCTGCGGTCCGCTGTAAAACAGGGGGTTGTCTCAACCTTCACAGCAGACCTCACTTATGCGTCGACGACAACCGAAAATCTACGCCACTCTCCGCCGCCGCTATTGCACCGAAGCCCTCATCAACATGGGCTTCCAGCGCACCAGCATGAGCGGCTCGACTTTGGTCAAACTCGGAGCGTTTCGCACGCCCTATGCGACCGCATCGCGAGACGGCGAGTTCTGGCGCGTGACGCCACTCGTCGGGCCGCGAATCTGGCGCCCGAGATGACCCTCGCGGCGAAAAGAATCGGAAGGGGCGGTGGTAAGACCGTCACCGTCGAATGCACGTAATCGACCCTAAACGGTCCAAGATCTTTCTCCGAAGCGGACGCTTCGGGCACGTCAACTAAGGGAACCACTCTTTAATCATGGTGTTCCATTTTTGCAGTACGCTGCGAAGCCGGTGCGATTAGCAAGGCGGTCGAAATAGTTTGAAACGGCGGCGAAGCGGGGATGCTCAAAAGGAGTGCTGAACCAGCGATTCACGGACAATCCGATAGGAATGTCGGCGAGGCTGAAGTGCTCGCCGGCGACAAACGCGCCCGTCGCGTTAAGTTGACTTTCCAGGATACTCATGTGCCGAGCCCAGCCGGCGAGCGACGCAGAAATCTCGCCCGGTGCCTGATGCGCGGACGATTTCCTGACGAGGCCGAGGAAAGCATAGCTCCAGGACCGATTCAAATCCGATGCCTGCCAGTCCAACCACTGGTCGATCCTTGCCCGCTTTATAGAATCGGTGGGATAAAGCGCTTCGCCACCATAGCGCGAAGCGAGATAACGAATGATCGAGTTGGATTCCCAAAGCACGAAATCGCCATCCTTGATGACTGGTACAAGACCATTCGGATTCAACGATAAGAATTCGGGAGAATCCGTTTGTCTGAATCCCGTGCCCCAGTCCTCCCGTTCGAAGGGAATGCGCAACTCGGCACATGTCCAGAGGACTTTTCGGACGTTGATCGACGATGCTTTTCCGAAAATATTCAGCATTGCGGACCCTTATGGCTTGCAGTACGCCCGGTGCGGGCGTCGAATTCCTGACACGATATCCGCCGGGCGTAACACGTTTTTTGCTCTCGCAGACTTCAGGATTGTCGCCAATTCACGGCATGCTGTCCAACGTCTCGAAGTGGCCGATCGCCGCCTCATGCAATCCGGCATATTGCACGTGAACGTCGAAACAATTGATCCACAGCGCGCGATCTCTTGCGGCCGGTCGACCCGATGCGACTTACACGGCAACTTTCAAGCACCACGGTCGTTCACCGACGTGCGCATAGAATCGAGGTCGGCTGGAACCGTGGCTCGCCCAGAGCACTATCGAATCAGTAGGACTGTTAAGTTTCGGTAACGGCTACCGGCACCGACGGTCAACCGGCAGCGAGAACAGATCGCCGCATTTTGTCGCTGATCTCCTGCTGAAAGGTGCCGCTAGGCTTATCGCTTGACTTCAACCCGGCTTCTGCGATTCCCGTCACGACGTTCCAGTCGGCGGCACCACTGAGTTCCAGCAACTCGTCCCACCGGACCGGCATCGATACCGGAAGCCCAGGCCTGGCGCGCGGCGACAAGGCGATCGCTGTCGTAGCGCCCTTCCCGTTTCGCAGGTAATCCACGAAGACCTTTCCAATTCGGTTTCGCGCGCCTGACACAGCCGAGAACCGTTGCGGGATGATCTTCGCGAGATGCCGCGCGATCGCGTGACTGAAGCCCTTCACCTCCTGCCACGTATGGATCGGCGCAAGCGGCACGATGATGTGCACGCCCTTCCCTCCGCTGGTCTTGCAGTGCGATTGCAGTCCGAGTTCGTCTAGCACCACCCGCGTAAGCGTTGCGGCCTCGACCATAACGCTCCAGTCGAGTTGCGGATCGGGGTCGAGATCGAGAATGAAGCGGTCGGGATGATCGAGATCGGGGGCGGTCGCATTCCACGCATGAATCTCGATCGTGTTGAGTTGCGCAAGCTCCAGCAGCGCTTCGCGCGTATTTGCCACCAGTAGCGGCGCATGGCCCGGGTGCATCGACTCCGGCAACTGCGTAACGGCTCTCAGGCGCTTCCCTTCTGTGTGCTTCTGATAGAACATCTCGCCATCGATACCATCAGGCGCGCGCACGAGCATGAGGGGCCGGTCCTTGATGTGCGGCAAGAGGTAATCGGCGACAACATCAAAGTACCGGGCGACGTCCGCTTTTGTCAGGCCCGTCGACGGATCAACGATGCGCGAAGCGTTGGTAATGGTTGGTCCGCGAACGCGTGAACTCGGGCCCGTACGCTTACTTGTCGCTCGCGTGGCGACGGGCTTTTCTTCGTGGACATCGCCCGCCTCCTTGTCCTCGCGCAGTGCCTTCAGGACGCCATGCCGGATCTCCCCAGACGATGTCCATTCGAGGAACGATACCTCGACAACTAACTGTGGCCGCATCCAGACGAGGGTGCGGCCGCGCTCAGGCTTTGGAGGGTTAAAGAACGGCGGCTCGTCAACTGACTCCAGACGCGCGTGCAACTCGCGCATTTGCGTGGGCCGCAACGTAGCCTTGACCGAACCGGTGAAGCGGAAACCGCCATCACGCTCGTAGACGCCCAGCAACAACGAGCGAAATCCTGTAGCTGCTCCCGCGCTTCTGCTGATACCGCCGACGACGAACTCCTGGCGTTGGAGGCACTTGACCTTGATCCAGTCGGGCGAACGCCCTTCCGTATAGGAACGGTCGACGCGTTTGCCGATAAGCCCCTCAAGTCCCATCCGGCAGGCGGAATCGAGCAAGGATTCGACGCCCTGTGTGAACGTGTTGCTAAGCCGTAGGTGCGCATCGTCGACGCCGGAGAGCAACTGCCGCAGTGCTGCCTGCCGCTCGTCAAGTCGCACCTGCCGGAGGTCCCGGCCATCCTGGAACATTATGTCGAACGCGAAAAACGTTAACCCAGCCGTGCGGCGCCGGGCGAACGCATTCTGAAGGGCAGAGAAGTCGGGAATGTCCGCCTTATTGAGTGCTACCACCTCGCCATCGATCCATGCTTGGCGGACCGGCAGCGCCGCGAGTGCGCCAGCGAGCGCGGGCATCCGCTCGGTCCAGTCGTGTCCGTTGCGCGTGAACAGCGTCACTGCGCCGTTGTCGATACGGCAGAGCATGCGGTAGCCGTCGAACTTGATTTCGTACGACCAGTTCGGACCGACTGGCGGCCGATCGACCAGCGTAGCGAGTTGCGGCCGGATAATGTCCGGCGGGCTGTCCAACTGGCTCTCGCCCGCCTGTTCGGTTACTCTCGCTCTACGCGCCACCTCGCACACCTCCCGAAAATTAGATGCGTCGCACTGACTGTTCCAGCCAGGCGCGCTGGCCGGGGAATTGCTGCTATCGGTAGCGCCACCAACGGGAGAATTCCATGGCCGCTCCGCGTTCGATTGCTTCGATGACGATCAGCTTCGGACTTGTGTCGATTCCGTGCCGTATGTTCTCGGCGACCGAATCAAAGTCTGCCGTCTCTTTCAACATGCTGCACAAGGATTGCGGCGCCCGGGTGCGTCAGCAGCTCTATTGCCCCGCCCATCAGGCCGTCATCGAGCGCTCGGACACGGTCAAAGGATACGAGTTCGAGAAGGACAAGTACGTCGTTTTCGAGCCGTCCGAGCTCGAGGCATTCGAGGCGACCGCCAGCCACAGCATCGACATTGTCGCCTTCCTTCCGGCCGACGCGATTGATCCGATCTATTTCGACAAGGCTTACTATCTCGGCCCTGACAAGCGCGGCGCGAAGCCCTACCAGCTACTCGCCCAGGCGATGACCGAAACCGGCACCTGCGCGCTCGCCAAGTTCGTCATGAAGGGAAAACAGAACGTCGCGCAGGTGCGTGCCGGACTGGACGGGCTCATCCTCCAGCAGCTTTTATACGCCGACGAGGTACGGGCGCAGTCGGCGATCGGCATTGACAAGCCGGAGGTGCAGCCGGCGGAACTGAAGCTCGCGGAACAGCTCATCGAGCAGTACCGCGTCGATTCGTATGACCCGACGCAGTTTAAGGACGAGGAAAAGGAGCGACTGCTCGCCGCGATCGACCAGAAAATCGCGGGAAAGAAGATCACCCTGCAGCCCGCCGCGCAGCCTGAGGGCGCGGAGATCATCGACCTCGTCGAGGCCCTGCGGGCCAGCCTGAAGGGACAAGGTACGGCAGCCATGAAGCAAAAGCCCGAGGCCGCCGCGCCTGTCGCCGAGCCGGCAGGGCCGAAGCAGCGCAAGCCGGCACGTCGTACTGCAACATCGGAATTGCCCGCTGCGCCAGTACCGGCCAGAAAGACAGGAACCCGCAAATAGCATGACCCGCGAAGAACGTTTTCGCATGCGCGACGTGCAGCGGATGCTGGGCGTCTCGCGAACCGTGATCACACAACTTGTCGCAGGCGGCTTCGTGAAGCCGGCGCGCGGCCACGGCAGGGAGACGCTGTTTTCGTTTCGCGACGTCGTCATGCTGCGCACCGCCCATTCGTTGAGAAAGGCGGGTATCCCGCCGCGCAAGATCGTGCGAGCACTGGAAAACCTGCGCGCGACCTGGGCGCCCGACAAGGACCTCACGGCGATCCGGATCACTGCCGTCGGCGCCGACGTGGCCGTGCAGGACCGCGCCGGGCCGTGGAACGCCCATACTGGCCAGTTGCTGCTCGATTTTGAGCCGACGCCCGCATGCGGCGGTACCGGCAACGTCACGGGGATTCAAAAGCGCCGCGCGCCCGACGAATTCGCGGACGCTGCTGCAAGGGAAGCTGAGGGCGATGTGGACGGTGCCGAAGCCGGCTACCGGCGCGCCATTGAATCGGACCGCACCTATGTCGACGCGTACCTGACCCTTGGATGCCTGCTGTCGGAGTGCGGCCGCTACGACGACGCTATCGAGGTATGGCGTAACGCCCTACTCGAAAAGCCGGACCATCACCTGCTTCACTTCAATCTCGGCGTGGCGCTGGAAGACTCGGGCCGTCTCGAACAGGCCCTCATCGCATACCGGCGCAGTATTGAACTGAAACACGACTTCGCGGACGCGCATTTCAACGCGGCGCGCATCCATGAAGAACTGGGCCAGCAGACACAGGCAATCCGCCACTACAACGCCTACCGGACATTGAACCGCGACGGTTGAGGCGCTTCCCGAGCACGTCGGGCATCTCGCTTGCAATCCCCTTTTTGTTATCGTTCGATTGACAGGGAGACAAGCTATGGCAGAGCAGCACAAGCCCGGCGAGATCGTGAAAACATCCGGGATCTATAAGGTCGTGCACGAAGGCGACAGCAAGGCAGCATTCGAAGTGACATGCGTCGAGGGCGAACATTTCCCGCCTACACGTACCGGCAAGGGCGCGGTCTATGAGCTTGTGCACGGTGCGACGCATTCGCACAAGCACAGCGAACTTGGTAGCGGCGACAAGACGTGAAGCGAGGAAAAAGTGGCCAGCGGCAAGCCGCTGGCCCGAAGGCATTCTGGCTGTCTATAGGCCGCGCCAGAAGCTGAGAGGCATGCAGGGTAACCGGAACGTGGACGTCTAATTCGTGAAGGTGCGATCGCACAAGCCGCGTAATCTGCGGTTCGTGCCCGCGACCCACGTGCTAAGGACGCGTTGGCTGGAATCGTCCCGGGGCTGCGCTTGACTTGCTGAGGGTCCGGCGTAGGCTGAGGTCTTCTTCAAGCACAGTCGCCAGTCGAAATTGGACAAATTCATCGTTGGAAAGTGGCCTTCGCCGCGGGCGTGCGACCCGCACCTTCCCGTCCGCGTGGCAATCAATGCTCACGAGCGCGCGATCGTGATCCTTCACCAACGCGTCGACGAGTCCTGGATTCCATTTGACAACTGTGACGACGGATACGTCAGGGACATGATCATGGACGAAATTGACATGGTCATTGAAGACCCCGAAGCGTACGGCATGTGCAGTCGCTGCGACATTCCTGCTGCCTGGATGTATGACGAGGCACATCCCGGTGAAGTGAATATCGGCTGTCCCGTGCTGATACCAGTTCAGGAACACGTATGCGATTGTGCATCTGGTCACCCAAGGCGGCGCAGGACGGCAGCGCCCAGTCACAACAGCTGCTGCTGATCCTGCTCCGCTGCCACCGTTTTTGGTTTGCGCGGCGGCAGCGGAAACGGCTCGGCGTGCATGGCTTCGACGGGATAGAGTTGAAGAAATGAGTGGGCCTCGTCGATCGATCGGCACGACAGCCAATCGCCGTACTCCGTCGGCGCCACGATCACCACCGAGCGCTTCTCGTCACCGGGCTTGTGAAACCGCTTCATAAGCGGATGCTCGTCCGAATTGACGGTCAGCATCGTGAAGGCGAGCGTCTCTGAGCCGTCGATCTCCTTCCACTGGCGCCAGAGACCCGCGATCGCGAGCGGGGCCCCGTCCGCCATGCCGATCTTCCAGCGCTCCGCTCTTCCCGTCTCGTAGTTCGGCTCGAAGAACGTCTGGCATGGGATCAGGCAAAGCTGCAGGTTCTTCCACGCGCCGCTGAAGCTGCGCTTCTGCCCGACACTTTCGGATCGTGCGTTCATCGTGTCGAACACCTTCACGCCCGGCGGGATGTGCCGACGAGGAACGATGCCGAACGACGCGGGTACGGTCTCGAAACCGTTGAGGCCGCGACGAAAGACGGGCGCGAAATAGTCCTTGTAGATCTCGGGCTTGTAATCGAAGTCCGGCCGAGGGAACAGGCTGAACGTATCCCAACGCGCGTCGTTCGGGTTCGCTTCGTAGCTGGTGCACATGGCGACCCTCCTTGAGCCGCCATGATAGTCCAGCAAGCGGAATCGAGAGTGACGGTTCTTTGATTCAAGGAAGGCGGCGATGCGTCCGCGGCGCTCGGAGCAAATTCGTCTCGGGATCAAAAGCCGTACAAAATCACCTCTCTTTGTGCGGCCAAAAGGTTGAGCGCCCGATATAAAGTTTGGACCATGCCACTCAAGTCACAGATGCCCCATCCCGCTATAGGCGGTTTTGACGAATCGGAGATTCGTCGGGGGTGTGGCCAACGCAAATTCAGTATATAAGGCGCACATGGACATGAATTCTTTGTGGCTATCTGCCCCGTCGGATGCCTATCGAATCTGGCAGGAGACGGAGGCCGTCGGGGCAGACCGACGGCCTTTCTCTGCGCGATCGCGTGTGCAGCACGCTGCAATGTTCGACCGCTTTCTCCGTCATATTCACGAGCGGCACGCGTCGGTGGCCACCTTCGACGCCGCGCAGATCGAATCATTTTTCAACGAGATCGAGAGTCGCACGATGCCCGGGACGTCGACGCGCTTGCGATACGCCAAGATGCTGAACCGGCTATGCCGCCATCTCGTCGACATCGGGCTGCGTGCCAGCAACCCGGCGTCTGACGTAAGCGCGTTTGCTCGTTGGCCCGAAGACGAGCCACTACCTCTTTACCTCGATCAGGCCGCAGACGAACGGCTGCAGGCGTGGACTACCCCGTCAGGGCTGGATAATTCTCGAATACTTCGAAACCGCGCCATCGTAGCGCTGTTTCTGGGTGCCGGCATATCGGCGGCCGAGTTGCGTCAGGCGCTTCCGTGCCATGTTGTCGTCGACGGCGCCAGGCCGAACGTCTATGTTCCCAAGCGCGGTGCCCGCGACCAACGGCGAGTAACGCTACCGCAGTTTGCATTGCCCGCTTTGCGCCGATGGAAGGACGTCCAGCCATCCGCGGATGGTGCTCTTCTCTTTCCGGCACCGGGTCAAGGTGGCGTGATGAACGACGTCCTTCTCGGCACCGTCGTGAAGGACGCGCTCGAGGGCATCGGCTTCGTCGCGCCCGACATGAGTCCGCGCATCCTGCGCAACACCTTTGCTCGCCGACAGCTGTTGAGTGGCCGCAGCAACCAAGATACAAGCGGGATGCTCGGGCTTGTCAGCCAACGAACGGTTACGCGTCTGCGTGACACGATCAGCGAAGCGCGCTCAGCTTGACTTTACGCGCAGCTCCGTAGGGTGGGTTACGCCGGTTAATCGAGATCGGCATAACCCATCGATCGGAGTTCGCATGCCTTATCAAACGGATTTTACCGACATCGCGTATCCGGACGAGTCCGGGCGGCCCTGCGCATTGAGTTTTCGCATCGCCATTACCGCCTCGTCGGAACGGCTCGCAGTCGTTCACTTGCGGCGCGTCAATCCGGCTTATCAAAGCCCGATGAGTTCATACATCGTTCGCGATCGAATCCTCAACCGGATACTGGACAGCCACTTGCGCGGAATGCCGCTCAAGACGGTCAGACTGGTGGTGGAGGATGGCGACAAGACTGCCATGTTTCCCATCGAGGTAGATTTCCAGGACTACATCGAGCGCCGAAACCCACACGAAGCAACGCCCGTCGCGACGGGGCGCGGCCTCTTCACACGGCGCGTGAAGATCCGGTCGGAATTCCTGCTCGCCGGCCTCACACGCGTGCATAGCAGTCATAGCAAACCGGTCGCAGTGCCAAAGGACATCGCGCGCGTTTTACGGTGATCGGATCGATCGGGCCGCGCAAAGGGACACGCATATCATGCTCTTTCCGCGGCCGGCACACCGCTGATGCTGAGACACTACTCGTTGCCACTTGACATTACGAGTCACCAGGTAGGCTGGTTAAACCATCCGCATTCGAAACATCATGAAAGAGATCAAGCCGACCGATGAGCAGCTCTTCACGCTGGATGCAGTTGCGGCCGGCGCAACGGTCAAAGTAAAGGCGTACGCAGGCGCGGGAAAAACGTCACAGCTGCGCATGATCGCCGAGCGCTTCAGTTCAAAGCGAGGGCTCTATCTCTCGTTCAACAAGGACATCGCAACGGATGCGAGAAAAAAATTCCCGCGGAACGTCACTTGTAAAACGGTTCACTCTGCCGCTTACGGAGCAACGGAAAAAGCTTTGACGGCAAGGCTCAACCTACCGAAGGAGCCGCCTCACCATCTTGCGAGCAGGTATGGGCTTGGCCCGGTTCGAGTCCCGACGATCATCGGCAAGAATATCGAACTGTCTGCATTCCAGGTCGGGCGACTGGTGGCGGACGGTGCGGCGCGCTTCTGCCGATCCGCGCAGGACAAACCTGAGCTATGGCATATCCCTGTCGATGAAATGATCACTGAAGCAGCGGCCGAGGAACTACGCTCAACGCTGCTGCCGTTCGTCGTACGCCACTGGAATGAGAGCACGGACCCAAATGGTAAGACTGCGATCACGCCCGACGTCTACCTAAAGACGTGGGAGCGGTCGCGCCCTCAGATCGGTGCGGACTTCATCCTTCTCGACGAAGCGCAGGATAGCGACGGATTGATGCTGTCGGTGTTGCGTCGGCAGGAACACGCACAGATCATCTACGTCGGCGATCCGTACCAGCAAATTTACGAGTGGCGCGGCGCGGTCAATGCAATGGAACACATCAAGGCGCGTGAATGCACCCTGACTGAGTCTTTCCGCTTCGGGCACCACTTCGCCGCGCTCGCTTCGCGTGTGCTGGATCTCCTGGGCGAACGAACCCCGCTCCGCGGCCAGTCGCACATCGAATCCGTCTTCTACGAAGAGTCAGACCCGGCCAGGAAGTTCGATGCCATCCTGTGTCGGAAAAACGTGACCGTGATCGGGAATCTCGCGAATGGGTTGCAGGCCGGGCACAAGGTAGCCGTCAGGGCGAACATCGAAGAGATCCTGGCCTTCGCAGACGGTGCTGACCGCCTGATGCGAGGCGAGCGTACGTTCAGCCCCGCGTCTCTGGCGCTGTTTGAAACGTGGCGTGACGTGCAGGAGTATGCCGCCAGCTACGCAGGCCGAGACCTCCTACCCATCGTTCAGATCATCGACCGGGAGGGGACTGCCTACTTGCGCGACTTGTTGTCACGCGCATCGCCAGAAGCCGAGGCCGACTATGTCGTGTCGACCGTTCATCGCGCAAAAGGACTCGAATGGAACCGTGTAAAGGTCTGCGGTGACTTCCGTTTCAAGACGGACGATGACGGACGCACCACACTTACCGATGAAGAGAAGCGCCTGCTCTACGTTGGTTTGACGCGGGCACGAAACGAGATGGATGTTTCCGAGCTTCGAACCGATTTACTTAAAGTTTTCAAGGACGCTGCCGAAAGGTAGTCGGGCGCCTTCAGCATCGAAAAAATTCAGAGAGAAAAAATCATGTTCGAGGAAACAGGGCAACCAGTCCAAAGCGTCGCCGAACTGGAGGCTTTACTTAGACGCGTCGCCGCAGACATCACGAGTGAGAACGGCGCGCGGCCGAACACGAGCGCGGCGTCGGAAGAATATCTCAAGAAAGGACGATCAATCGTCGAGCTTATTCAAAGACTGGAACGGGAGTATGTAAGGTTGACGGGGGACAGTCCGGCCGTACGCAAACGGGCCAAAAGCCTTGCCTACGAGTTCGCGCAACGTACTACCGGGCTATCTCGTGATTCCGTCAACCTCTATGCACGTTGCTACGAGAAATTTGGTGGAATGCCGGACGCCTGGGAGTACCTTAGAATCTCAGATATGCAGTTGCTGCTGCCGGACGATGCTGACGCCGACCTGATCACGTACATCGCTGAACGTAGGAGATGCACCCCGGATCTGCGTCGCGAAGAAGTCCGCGAACTCATCCGGCAGTACCGGATGGCTTGAGCTTGAATAGGCCGGGTCTAATATCGGCCTCAGCGAGCTCCTCTCTATCTACCCGTTTTCCGTTCTTTCTCTGGCTTCTGTATCGACCATATCAGGATCGGGAACGGAGACATACCGGTGCGGCTCACCGCGAATAGCCGCACCATTGTTACCTTCGCTGACCAGCGCACGGGCCAGGCTGCCCGCTGCAACGTCGTCGCGTATCAGGACGCGCTTGCCGTCCGCCTCGATCGCCCAAATTTCAAACATGTCGTTTTCCGTTACCCCCGCGACGCCTTGCGCACCGCGAGTCGATAGTTGTTGTCGATCCACTGCCTCGCCCATTCGATTCCGCGTTCGTAGGCCTGGGCCCGATAAACGCGGTTTCCAAGATCAGTGAAAATGAACCGCTCGTTATCACGCGAGACGATCACGCCCGAAACGAAAA
Organism: Paraburkholderia sp. SARCC-3016; assembly: GCF_031119615.1. Taxonomy (NCBI): domain Bacteria; kingdom Pseudomonadati; phylum Pseudomonadota; class Betaproteobacteria; order Burkholderiales; family Burkholderiaceae; genus Paraburkholderia; species Paraburkholderia sp. SARCC-3016. The sequence continues at coordinate 77,032 of NZ_JAVHZD010000022.1, forward strand.
GCCTCTGATTCGCCAGGATAGTCGGGGATGCCTCGATCTTCCAGCCTTCATACTCCGCGAACCGGTTCACGCGTTTCATGGGCACCTCCGATCGCATCCCGTCGCGTATGAGCGCATGCTGCGTATAGTCTAGATCAAAGTCGAATCCCCGCCACGTCCTGTGTTTCTTTTCTTCCCGCAGCGCCCGGTCGAGTAGCGGCGTGGAGTTAGCCATCTGCGGGCCGTCTGTCGAAGACATTGCCTGGTCGCTTGGTTGCGCTGTAACGTTTGCAAGGAGACGCGCGCCTATACTGCAGCGATCGCTATTTATTTTTCACAGGTGGTATCGGTTTGCATGTGCTGTGTCGGATTAACGGCAAAAGCGCGTGGTCTTTTAACGCCACCGAGGGAATCCCGTCGGAGCCAGAAAAAAGTAAAGCCCGCGGTTCCGAAGAACTCGCGGGCTTTAGGAAAAGGATTTGAGGCTGTCAGGCGGCAAAGGAAAGCCGAAACTGATCGCCGGCGGCAGGCGCGACGCGGCGAGTTGCAGACTCCATCCAACGGTCGACCTCCGCGATGCGGTGAGCGATCGTATTCGATACTCCGGCCTTTCGGGCCTTCACGCGCGCAGCGAAGTCGGCCGCCATTGAGTCTACGCTCGCTACCCAGTCGTACATCTTCACCCGCTCCAGCGCCTGTCCTTTCACCCCGAAGAGATGAAGGCGAGCGCCGGCCGGAAGATGCCCTTCGAGGCCTTCGAGAATCGCGAACAAGCCGTGACGCGGATCCGTAAGATGCCGCCGACATACAGAACCGAGGCCGATCAGCGCCGGCGGCGCAATCCACGGCATCCAGCGCTCCCACACCTGCATCATGAGGTCGATGCTACGGCGGTAATCGTCCACCGACCAGCCCTGCGCCACGGGTACGGGAATGCGAACCATGTTCTGCACCGCGTTCGCACTCAGCGTCTGCGCCAGTTGGTCCTGCCACGCATATACAACCCGGAGCATGCCTTCGAGCAGCGTCGCAGTCGCATTCACGCGATAATCGATCGCCTCTTGATCGACGGCCAATTCCGGCTCGCAGCACAGGTCGGGCTGCGCGACCCATGCCGCTCCGGAAAACGACGCCAGTTCTACGAACTGTCCCATTGTCCACGGATAGACTCCCGCAATCCCCGGCTGCCGACCCTTCGACTGGAACAGTTTCATGGCGGTGAAGCCCGCGCTGTCCAACGCAAAATCGATCTCTGTCAGATCGGTGGCGCCAGGAATGCGGAAACGCCCCATCTTCGGGTTCCAAAAAGCCGATGCGGAAACCATTCCGGCAAAGCCCTCATTGAAGGCGTGAAACGCCAGCTTGCCGCCGCTATGGGGAATCCCCGCGCGGATCAATAGGCCGTCATCGACGTGCGCATTGAGTTGCGACATCGGCACGCGGCCGGGCTCCAATTCAATTTGCATAGCAATGCTCCAAGATAAACGCGGAGCAGCCCATGCGGGCCGCCCCGCATGGGTGAGAAAGACGACCGCTTACGCGGCCAACGGAAAGAGATGCATCTGTTGCCCCTCGATGCCGCGCATCTGCGCGTCGCTGATCGCGTTATCAATGAGGTGCTGGTCCAACTCGGTGGGTGCGAGATTCAGACGTTCGGCGAGGCGGGCGAAATACTGACCGCGCGTCGCCATGTCCTGATAGCGCTGTGACGCACCCGTCGGTAGTGTCAGCATCGTTTCGTTGAGCCAGAAGCGCGCCGATTCGATTGCCGCATGGCTCTGAACGCGTGCGTACCACCCGTGGTCGAAAGTGCATGTCACGAATTCGCACGCCCGCGAAGCGTCTACGTCGAGTTGATCGCTCTCCTCAAAGTAGACGGTGCGCTCTCCGCCAGTGGTCTGCGCATACGCGGATAGCCGGTCCGGATGCCGATACGGATTCCACTGTTCCGCAGCATAGTCGCGCAACCCGTCGGTCGGTGCCTCTGCATCAAAGCCGCCGACCCGATACCAGCCATGCAACGGAATCGGGACTTTGGGGAAAACTTCTACCTGTGGAACGCGATAGCGGCGCCCGAGGCGATGCACTTCAAACCAGATCGATACGGCCGGAAACGCGTGCGGCGCGTAGTGATGCATCGACAGCATGAAATCGATCGCCACCAATTGGGCGGGGGTGATCATTTCAAACTGTATCTCGCACAGCTCGCGATTTTCTGGCGTATCAGGGATACGGCCGCTCGCGAGATCCGCATCGTGCTGCTCGGCGCGCTCCACTTCGAGTGCATCGAGCGTCAGCAGGTAGCGCAACAGATTGATCCGCTCTTTGTACGAGAGCACGTCAGGCTGAACGCGGATATAGCCGTTGTCGCTCAATGAGCGGCCTACCAGCTCACGCCGGTCGAGATCCCATTGCGTCGCGAGGAGATAGTTCCGGAAATCATTCAGGCCGGACATATATGCGTACTCCGGCTCACGGACCATCGATTCGAGCGAGCGATCCCGCTCCCCCGTCACGCAGCAGAAGACACAGCCGAACCGACTCCCGCACGCAGCACGCTGGCCGTTCTCGCCAAGCACAACACCGCACATTCCATCGTTGGCAGCACGGTAAAGATCCGAGAGGCGTTCGATGGTCCGTTGTGAGAACGCGCACGGGAAAGGCCGCTTCGCTTCGTCGGCGAAGAGTGTGAGCATCGTCCAGATGTCGTCGGTGGACCAGTCGCGTAGCGGCGAGACGGCGAGTGCACCGCGGCCGTCACGAACGGCTGCGGTCGCGCTTTCGCCACGTTCACGCATTGCTGTCCCGCGGGATGCGCTTTCGGCGAGCCGCAGGCCCAGTACCGTTACGATTTCGCGATCCCCACGCGTGGCAGCGCCGCGTTCAAGTGCCGCCCGCAATCGCCCCTGTGGGACCAATTTCCAATCCGAGGCACATGCACGTATGCGCTTGCCGTTTCGTACACCATTTTGTGGCGTGCGAATCAGTGTGCCTCGACCAATGGTCGAGACAACGAACTGCGCCGCGAGTGATGGCGTGGCAACATGGGTCGTAACCGACAGCCCCTGCCTGACGGCGAAGTGATCGATCTCTTCGAGCATCGTTTCAATGTGGCGGGCGAGGCTGCTGTTTTCGATGGTCGTGTCCGCAGTCGAGATGAAATGGCTGGGCTGCACTTCGCCCTTCATTGCCATACGGCGCACTGCCTCAAGCATGAGGATGGTGGCGCAGGTCGAGTCCTTGCCGCTCACCGTCCCGCAAAGCGGGTGGCCGACGCGGATGAGACCGATGAGTGCCGCAATCGCGGCTTCCATCTTGAGGATGATTTCGTCAAACATGATTGCTCCAGGGCACGGGAGCACTCCCCTGCGGGAGTGTCTCCCACAGGGATTAATGAATTGATAGGGTCAGTCAGCGAGTGCGTCTATTTCATCCACCATCTGGCGGTAGGTGATGAGACCTTCCTGATGCTTTTGCATGATGGCCGCACGTCGGATACCCTGCGTCCATCCAGCCGTTGAACCGACGCGGTCGAGCGCTCCGGGATCGGTCACGACGTAGCCCATGCGGAGCATGTCTTCGACAGCTTCGGGAAGCGAGTCAAAGCACATGTGGCCGATGAAGCCGTCCTGATCGAACTGCTGCACTCGCCATTCCTTCGCGCCGGAGGCATCCGGGAGTGCAAATGCCCAGGACTCGCGCTCGTTCATGCGGCACTCGATACCGGCCGGGTGGCCGTCAACCGAAGACATGAGACGTTGGTATGCGATCTGCAACGGACGGACTTCGTCGCGCAGGAGACGGGCGAAGTCTGCTGGGATGTCATCCGATGCTGCACAGACATTTTCCCAGGCCGAGGAACGGTAACGTTTGATGGTGCTGCGATGGATGATGTTCATGGAGGCTCCGGTGGATGGGAGCCCTCCCCTGTGGGGAGAAAGCTCCCACAGGGAAAAGAAGAAAGGCCCGCACGGGCGAGCCTGTCGATGCGCCAGTGGCGCGGGTTGTGTACAGAGCGTAACGGCAACAATGGGCCGTGACACCATGGAAAGATGCTGTATTTGCGATCTCTTTCGCCAGAGCGGAGTCTAATAAAAAAAGCCCGTCGAAGCCTCCTGGTTGGAGACTCACGACGGGCGGCTGCAGGTTTTCGAAAGGCGCCTAGGCGGGTTCGGCTACAAGTATGTGTGTCATCCATGCGGACGCCGATGGAAGGCGGCCAACGAGCGCGAGAATCTCCGTGTCTTCGGCACCGCGCGCCTCAACGCTGGAACCGTTCAGAATCGCCGCCTGTAGATAAAACAGGAATGCGAGACCGTCTGGCCCATGCTCTTCGGCGACCGCACCGAGCGATTCGACTTCGTCGAGCAGCTCGCGCACGAACTGCGATGAGAGGCCCGCGCGATGCATGGTCACGATGGCATTTACCGCGATATCGGCGCCGGCGCCAGGATTGTCATCAGGAATGTCCGCGCTGTCGATTGCCCTGGATTCAACCAGGCAACGCATCACGTCGTCGAAAAAATCACTGCAGGAGTACGTCATCGATCTGCTCCAGAGAATAGTGCGAGCAAACCGCGCCAACCGGGCGGTTTGCCCTGTTGGGAACGTGAATAAAGAAGGAAAGTGCTGTGGAGTCAGGCCGACCGAGCAACCTGCTGGCGGAGGACAATCGTCCCGCCGCGACCAACGTTGCTGCGAACCAGACCACGACGTGCCGCCTCGCGAAACGCCGCATTCACCGTGTTGAGGTGGAAGCCAAGGTCGTCGGCAATCGCCCGCTGTGATGGCAGCCGGTCGCCGGGTGCGAAGATGCCGAGGCTAATCGCTTCTTCAATCTGGGCGGCGATTGCCAGGTAGACACGCCCGCGCAGACGCGCAAAATCAGGACGCCAGCCCTGCTTCGGGTCCTTAAACATTGCTGTACCTCAAATGCCGGTCGAACGGCGACGGGTTTGCGCGCAAAGCTCGCGCGCCCGCGCCATGGTTGCCCATTGCTGCAACGGACTGCTGTTCCCAGAGCAAACAGGCAAGCGCCAGTAACGCTCCAATCATAGTCGCAGTCGCAATCTGCTTTTTCATGATCGCCTCTAAGTTTAAGCGAGAAGCCCCAACGCTCTCTCGAGCGTTGAGGTTCGCGTCAGGAGCAGGTTTTCGGATGCGCCGCAGGGAATACCAGCACGCGGCCATCCTTGCAGAGAACGAAGTCGCCCGGCTCGCCTTTCGGCTGCTGAACGACAATAGTGGGGATAGGCTTCGCCGTCTCGACCCTCGCCTGGGGTTGAGACGAGCAGGCGCACAGCGATGAACTGCCTGCTGCAATGAGCAGCATCAAAAGGTTGTTCATGGGAAAGACCTCACAGGGGCCGCCGCTTACGCGGCGCGCGATTCCAAGGGGATGCTGGCGTGAAGCGTCACCCACTTGCCGTCGATGAGAACGTCACGCATGCGTGCCATTCAGGACGTAGGTGTGAGTGGTGCCAACACGCGGGGTTGAGGCACGGACCGACACCGGGGCTTCGGTACGTGCGTACATGTCCTGCTTCTATTTCATTGCGTTCCTCGTTGAAAAAAAGCGAGGGAACGCCCCCGTGGGGAGCGGTCCCCACAGGGTTGAAAAGCGCCGTTCAGGCTGCGGCCAGGGCGGCAACATCAATCACGGCATCGGCTTCTGCGACAAGATCGGGCGTTTGCGAGATGAAGAACTCGCGCTCGTACCCGCCCTGTCGCAACACTTCCCGCTTCATCCGCATGAACTGCAGCTTGCGCTGCGGATCGAGCGGACCATCGGACTCGTCGCTGAACAGGGACCGATACGGCTGACCTGCGTTGCTAGCCAGGTAAAGCGCGATACCTCGCGTCAGGCACTCGTTGATCCAGACCTTCTGGCCACCCGACATCACCGTGACTGCCTTTGTGCTGTCGTGATCGGCGTCGTGTACGAGGATTTCAAAACCCTCGCGCAGTTCGCCGCTGGCCAGTGCGCGCTGAGTCTGGATCTCGACGGTGAAGCGCATGCCGTAGCATGCGAGCAGCAGGTCGTTCACCATCTTCGTTAGCGCAGGTCCAGCATCGTCGATCGTCAGCGCAATTACGCCCTCGTTGCCCAGGCCCTTGGCAAGCAGCTTCCAGCGAGCGATCTCATCCGAAATGCGCTGGGCACGCGATCGCGTTGCGTCGAAGCCCGCAAGGTCGGTTGCGATGGTCTGCCGCTCGACCTCACGTGTAGCCTGGGAACGGATCAGGGATTCGATCCGAGCTTCGGCCGCGGTGATTGCCTCACGGCACTGAACCAGTTGCCGGTCAATATCAGCGATAGCGCCGGTCACATCGTCGACGCCGAGGCGCGCGACTTCCGTGTCCAGCTCCTTCGCCTCTGTCATCAGCTGCAATTGCTGCGCCTCCCGGCGAGCACGCAACGTCGCTTCCTCAGAATCGAGCGCGGCCAATTCTGCTGTGGCCTTGCTCAGTCCCTCGATTGCGGCATCGAGCAGCGGCTTGCGCGCGGCGAGATCCACGGCCTTCTGCAGATCGCGGCGTGCGGTCGCAATCTGGTCGGTGACCGATTTCAGCTCCGCACGTTTTCCCGCAAGTTGCTGGACCTCGGGCGTGAGCTTTTCGACAGACTCGCGTTTCGTGCGGAATTCGGTACGAAGGTTGGTGAGCGAAATGCGTTGCTCATGCACTTTCGTATCGGCCTCGCGCGCCTGCGCAAGCAGCGGGCAGGTGTTGTGCATCTGGTGGCCGGCACACGGCACGGTTCCGATCACACTCGCCTGCTGTTCCAGCGCCTTCAGAAGCGTTGCCCGTGACGACCCTTCCGACTCCAGCCCCTTCAACCGGGACGAAGCCGACGTCAGTTCAAGCTGCTTTGCTTCGAGTACATCGATAGCCGCCTGAATCGGCGCAATACGGGCTTCCTCCGCAGCGATGCGCGCCTGTGCGGCGTCGCGCGCCGCGGCGGCTCCGAGAATCGCCTCTCTCTGCCCAATCACAGCGTTGTGCTCCGTGACCGCAGCGCGCAATGAAGTGCGCCGCTGTGCAAACCGGCGATCGTCGGCGGTCGCGTCGGTTGCGAGCGTTTGCAGCGCCGTGGCGATCTGACTGCGCCGCGTCGCCAATTCGCGTAACCGGGCCTGTGCGCTCGCATTGGCAGTCTGTTTCGCCACAAGCAATGCGCGCTGGTCGGTCAGGGCGACAACCTTGACGCTTAGCGCTTCGCGGCTCTCTCGAGTTGACGCGATTGACTGAACATCGGAAGCGATTGACTGATCGATCTGTGCAAGCCGGTCACGTTTCGCGCCGAGCGCAACAAGTTGCTGTTGCGTGGCGTCCAGCGTGCGGCCAAGCACCTTCGCGACCTCGCTGGCTTGCCCCGACAGCGTACGAAGGTCGTCGATATGCAGGAGTTCGGCCAGCAGCGCCTTGATCTCGCCCGCTCCATAGGAGGAGAGCGGACGTCGGTTCTGCGCCGAAAAAACGCTGGTGAAAAACGATTCCAGCGATCCGCACACCGATTCGACACACAGATCGTAGGTTTCAGCCTTGCCGTCAGAGACAGTGCGGTCGCCCGTCTGCATGGGTTGCCACTTGCCGTCGGAATCGCGCCAGGCCAGGAAATACTCGGCCTTGCCAGTCTTTCCGGGCTTGCGGAAAGCGAACGACGATCGATAACGAACGCCGCCGTGCTCCCATTCGAACTCCTTGAACGCCTGCGCACCGTAGAGGTGATCCCAGTAAGAGAATCCATCGACGGACAGCTTCGTCGCGCGTGAGGGCATGATCCGGTACGGATGGAGGTTGTCCATGATGGTGGACTTCCCCGCCCCATTCGGGCCCGTAAGCGCAATCAGACCGTTCGGCAGCGATTCGAGATCGAGCGTGATGCTGTCGCGCTTCATCCCGTCCCGAACACCAATAAAGCCGGTAAGTGTCAGCGTCAGTGGGCGCATGGCTGCACCTCCGGCGCGTCAAACAGATAATCGGAAGGCAGCCACGGCGCGTCGTCGTCGCTGGAGAACATCCTGCCAACGACGGGGTCGGGCATTGCGGCACGCTTCGCCGCTTCCGCTTTAGCCGCTTCAGCCGCGGCCGCAGCCTCGACAACCCGCTTTTCGAGCGAGCCATCAACGGCATCTTCGACGGTCCTGCAGACGGCAGCGTATTCGGAACTGGTGCGCCGGATCAGGCCGTCCCAGTTGTCCACGCCAGTCAGCGCGAGCAGCTCGCGCGGCCCCCACTGGCTTGCGTATCCCGTCTCGAACGACCAGAGCAGGTTTTGCATCTGGATGTCAGGGACGACCGCCAGATCGGACTGGTCCACGTTGACGGCCGCAGCGAGGATAAGAAATCGCCCGGACTGGGCAATCACCGCCCCGCGATGCTCGCCAAAGGGCGTGTGAAAAATGCCAGCGTTGAATCCGGCGTGGGCCGTGAGGACCTTGCCGATATCGCGTGGCGCGCGCTTTGCGCTGAAATGCCGGACCCATTGGGCGCCAGCAGGATAAAGACCAAACATGATGACACTCCGCAGAAAATGGGCGGAGTGCATCCCGGAAGGGATGAATCCCCGCCAGGGTTAAAGACAAAAGATGGATGCAGCGAACTGCGATCGATGCGTCAAAGACGCAGGTGAACCTTGTTTCGGTAGCGCACGTCGCAGCGCGCTACCGGAACACGGCTTTGTTCCGCGCGAGAGTGCCGTAATGGCCACTCCCGCTATGGCGGCTAAGCCGCAAACAGATCATCGTTGAGCCAGTCGAGCGTCGACGTAGCGGGCGCCGACTTTGCCGGTTGAGGCTCGGCGGCAGGTGCAGCGTCTTCCAGCGCCGGTGTTGATGCCGCCGGATGCGGCAGCACGACGGCGAGAGGCGGCGACTGCGCTAGCGAGTCAATACGTTCAAGCACACCGGCAGCGATCGCTTCCGCGTCGCCCGAAGCGAGCAGCTGCAATCGCTGCTGCAGCGGGTCGGCTTCGACATTGGCCAGATCGCACCAGCGCGCGAGCTTTCCCTCGACAGTCGTTTCCAGGCTGATGCCCTGGGCACGGCTGCGCACAACAGGCAAGATTCGGGCTTCCACCTTGAGATCCGCCGCACCAGAAAACAGCGCCTTGATAGCCTCGCGGTCAACCGCCTGCCGATGCTCCTCGTCGATCTGCCAGCGCACCCGCACGAACTTGTCACCGACGTCCGCCGCGATTTCTTCCAGCCGCGCCATGTCGGGCGGACCGTCGAAATCGATGCAGATCATCTGGCGTGACGGCGTGGGAACGAGCGTTGCCGTCGCGCTGCCCGGCTCAACATTCCAGGCGAGATAACCCTTATCGCCTTCCTCGCCGTAATGGAACCGCCCGATCGATCCAGGGTAAGCGACCAGCCTGCTATCGCGCTCCCACTGCTGCTCCTTGTGGATATGACCCAGCATGAATCCATCGCATTCAGCATCAAACAGCGCCGTCAACGAGAATTCGTGATCGAAGCCAGCCATCACAACGCCGTGCTCAGTCGTGCAGCCGTTGACCGTGCCATGCGACACGCCCACCGTACGTATACCCAAAGCGCGGAACTGTCTGTTCACCCGGCCTGCCGCCGCCAGAAATGCGCCAAGCACATCGCCGAGTCCCGTACCGGCCTCGAGCGCGCCAACGCTCGCGGCAAGCTGGCCCTTGTTGACCGTGGGAAGGCAGGTGAACACGACTTCGGGGTTCAGGTCGATGAACTTGCGTAGCTCGTCATCGGAGAACACGGCCCCTTTCGACGCCCAGAACCGACCATCGATCAGCGCGACCTGAGAAACGCGGTCCGCTACGAAGATCTGATGCGTGCCGCCCATGAGCGCGAAGTTGTCGAGCGTGCCCGGAGGCTCGTGCGAAAACGTGCCTTGAAGCATGAGAACAGGCATCGAATTGGCCAGCCGGTGAACCTGCGTGGCCAGCGCATTCAGCGACGGCGCGTGTGCGTCGAGACGATGGTCAGTCGAGTCGCCCGAGATCACGCCGACCTCGGCGCCACGCTCAATCGCATCGCTGACAGCGAAGCTGAAGCAACGATCCGATTCGACCAGATTGTCCGGCGCGTAATGCAGATCAGAGAAATGTGCGAGTTGCAATTTCGCCTCCAGAAATAAAAATGGCCGCCCGCGGGCAGCCTGGATGGAATTGACGTCCGCAAGGACGTGTGAAAAAGCGATGGCCGTGAACACGGCGCGATTTCGATGCGCGGGATGCGCTGTCGAAACGATTTGAGCAAACGCAGGGTTGCTGAAATGGTCTCGATGATGAGTAGAAGAAAACCAGCCCCGAAGGGCTGGCAATGGATTAGAGGATTACGAAAGTCAGTCGAGAAACGTCGGCTGCTTGGCCGCGTCGATCTCACGATCGAGCTCGGCGGGGTCAGTCAGCGCCTTGACCAGCCTTTCATTCATGCGATCGACGTCGGCCACTCGCTCAGCCCAGCCGCGCCCAAACACCGTGTGCGCGTATATCCGGAAATCCTGCTGCCGGCTATCCGCGCTCAGGCCCAACCGCTGAAGCAGGTCAGACATGCGCTCACGCTTCTCGGACAGCGACTCGGCCGCTTCGCCTTCGCTGCTGCCGTGAACCGATAGAACGTGCTGCAGGAGCGGACCGCTAGCAGGCGCCGTATCCGCCGGATGCCCGGTCGGGTGTTCCGACGGCGACTCTGCCGGTTGCGTCGAGGCAACCGCCGGCGATGCGCCACCAGCTTCGGAGGCCTCGTCGGATTGCTTCACCAGCTCACCCGACTGCTCTACGACGTTGACGATCGGAACCACGTTACCGCTGGCTTCGATCAAGGCAACCGCTTGATTTGCGGCGTCGAGCGCCGGCACCGCGTCCTCGGCTGCGTCGAGCAGCGCACCGATATCGATATCGGCATCGAGCACAGTAAGCATCTGCGGCGTGCGTACTGCCTCGCCGTGCTCGTTGATCCGCGTGATATCGAACTCCCGCTTCGTGATCCAGAATCGCGTACCTGTTAGCTTGCCTCGCGCAAGCTGTACGGTCTGCATCGCCGAGTACGCTTTCTGTAACACATAGATCGAGTTGGTCGGCAGTTCGATGAGCCCAAGACCCTTGATGTCTGGCACGGCGAAGATGAAACTCGCCGACAGGTTGCATTGACGCGCCTGATACTGCGGACACTGTTCAGGGTCGCAGATGCCATCGTGAATCGCGTCATCCTGACGACGGATGACGGTGCGGCCGCCGAAGTGCCGAACAGCACGTTGCGCACGTTGATCGCGGGCGACCTTCGCATACGTCATGCAGTACCGGATGCCGTCACGCTCATACTGTGACCAGAATTTCCGGCCATTCGTACCGTAGACGGTCATCTGATTCGGCAGGTTCTGCATCCAGTCGTTGAACGCAAACAGCACCGGGAAGCGATACAGCTTGAGCCCATCGCCGCGATCTTCGCCGTAGAGTTTCAGGATCTCGTCGGCAACATCGGGATTGGTGAAGTCCGACCGGCGACACGTAAAGTACGGCGTGTTCCTCGGCGCGAGTGCGTTTTTCAGGTTGCATTTCGATTCGAGCGCCATCGCGATCGCGTCGAACGATTCACCTGCTGCGACCATGCTGTCGTAAAGCTCAACCGCGCGAGCATTCGCGCGTGCTCTCGAAGTGAGAACCTTGATACCCGGGCGAATGTGCCCGATCACCGGCGGACGCATGGCCCGCTCTTCAACGACGCTGCGAACAGGGCCGTTGACCAGATTGACTACTGCGTTCATGAGAGTTTCCTCGCGAGAAAGAAAATGGCCGTTGTCCGCAACTCCCCGGCTGACTGCTCCAGTTCGTGTGCTGCCGCCTCTCCGCGGCGTTCGGCTACATGGGAAAGAAAGACGCGGCGTTCCGGATCGCTGTATTTCGCGACTTGGGCAACCTCGCAACGCTGTCGCCATGCTGGCGACGTGGTATCGGCATCTGCGCGCTCTTCGTCGATCGTGCGGCTGATCGCTTCGGCTATGCGCTGGTCAAGACGGTCAGGAAGCAATGAAGACCTCCAACGGGACAGAAACAACGGACGAAAAAAAACGCGTCCCTCGGTGTGAGGAACGCGTTTCGGGATTCGATGGAAATGACCCGAGCGCCACAACCCTTCCGGGGTTGTGGCGCTCAGGGAGCCGCAAGGCTCAAATACGAGGGCGTAAGTCGCCCTCGCGCAGCATGGTCACGCTGCGCTACAGCCCATTTTCGGAAAATTCATTCCGCCGCAGGATCACGGTTCAGTCCACTTCGATCGTTCTACCCAGACGGGCACTGGAGAGAGAACACCCGATGTCCGGGTCCGAACGATGTCACAGCGCAAATGAATGCGGCCGGTGACGAGTTTTATGACTGAATGAATGGGGAGCGCGGGCTGGGCGCTCATCAGAAGAAAATTCCACACCAGTTGCCAGCTGGTCGGAGCATGCACAGAGGCACGGCTTGTACAGAAGATGGACTCCGGGCTAGCCGGGTCAGTGTCGATGCGTCAGTGACGCAGGAAGTAGAGTCAGTATTGCGCGAAATCTGGCCAGCAACGCTCCGAAAGGTCACGAAAACAGTGCAGCTTTTGACCGCATATCGTCTGACGTGGTCGCGCAAAATGGCCGGTGAGAGAGACCACCCGAAGAATTCACATGGCCGAAGTTCTTGAACAGACGTCGGAGCCGGGCCCGCGCCCCGACATTGCACCGGATCATCCAACAGCGGGCACCGTCGCGCAACCTCAGCAGTCTCCTGTCTCGGTGGCGGCGAGTAGTGGCCTGAAACCGATTGAACGTCTCACGAGCGACTCACGGGTTGCGCGTATCAATCCGGAGTCAGATGCCAAGACCGTTCTCCGCTACTCGTCCCTGTTCGCGCGGAACTACATTCGCTCCGACTATAACTTCTGCGCGGCGAAGATTGCGGTTGCACGCGGCGGGAAAGTGCGCGCGCTCGAGGCGGCACTGCGCGAAACCTCCGAGTGGCTGCGCAAGACCGAGCAATGGCTACTGCGCCAAAACGCGCGCCCCATCGAATTGCCGCACGATCTGATCGAATTGACGATCACGCGGCCGCTCGCGGGATTGCTCGTCCGGTGTCTCACGCAATATGACCGTGTGTACGTCCGGTCTACCGAGCGCGTCGTACAGGGCAAGATCACTGGCGACGAGCGCGCGCGCATCCTCAACAACGCTGAGCGCAGGCTCAAACAGATCGTGCAGATCTGCATGCCGGATAACGACCAGTACGACGTCGTCGGCGAGCGACGCGAGCAATAGCGCTCCGCAATTCTTCGCAGACCATGGCAGCGTCCGGCGCGAACTTGACTTCGCGGCGGGGTGGCTACGCTCGAACTCTGTCACAGGAGAGAAATGATGGACCTAAGGGAAATTCAGGCACTGCACGCGCGGTACACCGCCCAGCCGGTGATCATAGACATTGCCAGTCATACGGCGGCGATGCCCGCCCTCCCGGCCCCCGATGCCGGACCTGGAGCGCGCGTTCGCGCCCTGGCCTTCACCGGCGGGCTGCGCAAGGTGGGCAAGCGTGCGATCATCGCGCTTGCCATCGCCGCTGTGGCAGCAGGCGGTGGAATGAGTGTTGCACGTATCTGGCGCGCGATGCATGAGGCAGTGGTTGCTCCAACCGCCGCGGTCGCCAGCGCCGCGAAGCAGGCGCCCGATTCAATCCCGGCAAGCGGACCGCAAGGCGAGATGCCGATCGACGTCAATCCCGCACGACCGCTGACGTCGAGCGATTTCGACACGCACAGGCCCGTCGGTCAAACCGCGCTCGCCAATGTCGACGCGCGTTCGCTCGAGGCAGCCAATTCCAATCCGGCGATCGCACAGCCGGTGCCGACCACTCGCCCCGCCGCCGAGAACGTTGCTGCTGCGGCGTCCCCCATTCGAGCGCCGCGACAGTCCCCGCAAGTTGCACTGGTGAGTGCTGTTGCGACGCCCTCGACGGCTGCCCCGACGAACCCGCCCGCGACAGCAGAATCGCAGACGCGAAACGAACCAGCGCAGCCCTCCGCCGGAGCCTCGTCGACGACACAGGTCAGGTCAGCTGCGACCACGACGCCGGAAGCAGCTAAGCCCGAACAACGCCCGGCATTGCGCCCGCTGCATCGGGTTACTCATCACGCGACCGCCGCAGCAAATAGCGAGACATCGTCTGAATCGGCCGCGCCCGCTCAACCCAAAGCACAGCCCGCCAAGGCTGGCGACGTACAGCTCTTTTAAAGAGGCACTCTGATGAAGCCGCAACCGCTTAATGTCACGCTCCTGTCCGCAGGTCTTTCGATCCACGGCAATCTCTTTCTCGATCACGGGCTCAGCAGCTTTGCCATCGTCGACGGCAACATTGTGTCGAACGCTGGCCTCCTGCATATCGGCCAGGGCGGCGTGGTAAAAGGACAGGTGGAAGGCGAGCACGTCCGCGTGGACGGCACGGTCGAGGGCGATGTGCACGCGCGCGGAGTTTTGGAAATCAATGGCCGGGTCATTGGGAACGTCTACTACTACGGGACGATCCGTCTCGGGCCGCGTGCATCGCTCGAGGGCCAGGTCAAACGGAAAAGCGATCTGACGATCGAGAACGCCACAAGCAACGTGCAGCAGCTGTCGCGCACGGCGGCAAGCGTGTGACGCTTCGGGGGTGACAAATGAGAAGGGGCGCCCGCGGGCGCCCCTTTTGTTGTTGTGACCGCCTTAAGGCCACTGACCGGCATCGGTTCGAAAATAGAGCGCCTGGTAGCCCGGCATATACACAAGTTGCTCTCGCCGGTCGACCGTCAGGCCTCGGGCCTCCAGCCATAACGCCAACCATTCGACCACCCGCTCAAGCGCGTGCTCATTCGTCTGAGCCGCGAGCCGCAGCGTGTGATGTAGGGCGAGCCTGTTGAACGCAGCCGAGTTGCCGAGCCGCTGCAACGGAGAGGACAGATAGTATCGCTTCCACGTGAGCGCGAAGAGTTCCGCCATTTCATTCGCTTTGACCAGCGGCGCGAGCTCGTGCTCCGAGCCCGCGACCGACAGCGCCTGCTGTTGCGCGCTGCGCTCGTCCAGCCCGGTTCCGAAGCCCCGCATCACATCCCGGTTTGCGTCATGCCACGACGCCAGCATGTCGTGTGCGATCCATGCGCGCGTGCGCAACGCCTCGTCCAGCCACGCCCGGCACTCGCCGTTGTCGGTAAGGCAGAAGCCGGCGGCCGCGAGAGGTGCCCAGTCATCCCTTCCGATGGCAAAGTGGGAGCCCTCACCGTCTTCGTGCCACGCGCATAGCGCATCCGTACTCGCACGCGACCTCTCGAAGCCGTCCGCGTGCAGGCGATGCAAGGGTTCGCGCAAAGGGAGCGCCTCGCTGTGCGGCACAACGCTTGACGTCGAGATCGGCACATAGCCGAATCTGCGAAATACGCGATCGAGCATGATCACTCCGAGGAAACGAATCAGCAGTTACTGGATAGACGATTCGATCAGGAACCGGGAGACGGGATTCTTTTTGATGGTCGCGATGGTCAGGCCGTCGCGCGCACGGGTCATCGCGACATAGAAAAGGCGACGCTCTTCAGACTCGGTGCTCTTTTCGTCCGGCACAACGCCCTCTTCCGCTCGCGAGATCCACACGTGGTCCCATTCCAGCCCTTTCGAACTGTGCATCGTTGTCAAGACGAGCGCATCCTTGGCTGGCTTGTTGTTGTCGCGGCGAAGGTATTCGATCCGCTCCGCGAAGGTGCCAGAAAGCCGCGATATCACGTCGTAGGTGCCCTGAATCGCGCGGATTGACTGGTCTTTCTTTGCGTACGTCATCATCAGCTCATGCACGCCGTCGAGCACGAGCGAATAGAAGCTCCGTTCGCACATCGCCTGCCATTCGGAAAGGCGTTTCATGAAGCTGCGATAGACCGTCGCGGTGTCTTCGGGCAGACCAAGCGCGACAAGATCCTTCTTGAGCCGTTGAACGAGCTCTGGACCCATGTCACGGTGCAGCACGGCAAGAAGTGGAGTGCTCACGCCCATGTAGCCGAAAACTGCATCCAGCCCGTTCTGCTTGCGCCCTTCCGCGATGCCGAGCAGGTTGCACATGAGTGCGCCCTCCGGGCGATTGAGCACGGAACTGCCGGACGCACGGAAGTATGGAACGCCGTGCGTGCGGCACACGGCCTCGATCGGGTCCAAAATCCGGTTAGTGCGTGCGAGGATTGCACACGACTTGCCCGCCCTAAGGAGCGGATGCAACGTCTCGACGGCCGCAACGGCGTCCGCATACTCGTCGTCAGACCGCTTTGTTGCAACGGAGCCGCCGGGTCCACGATCTGCATGGAGCAGCTTTGCGATCCGGTCGGTATTGTTGCGGATGACACGGTCCGCCGCAGAGAGAATCTCGACGTGGCAGCGATAGTTCATGCCGAGCACCACCTTCTGGGCGTTGAAGGTGGAGGCGAAATCTTCCATGCCACGGTAACCAAGTGCCGCGCGGAATCCGTAAATGCTCTGGTCGTCATCACCAACCACAGTCACCCTTGCATTGGCCTTTGCGTGCAGCTCAACCCAGCGGTATTGCAGCGGGTCCGTGTCCTGGAATTCGTCAACGAGCAGATCGGTGAAGCGGTACGGCGCGATGTCGCCCGCTTCCATTCCCGCGACGGCCAGGCGCAGCATGTCCTGAAAATCGATCTTGCCATTGCGCTCAAGCGCGGCCTGATAGGCGGTATAGATCTGCGCATCTTCGGTTCCCGCCTGGACACGGCCGAAATTGGTCTTGATCCGCTCGATGGTGGGTACGACCTCTTCGGGCTTCCACGCGAGGCCCAGCTCCGCGATGACCCGCGCGATAAGGCCCATGCGATCGCCGTCCGTTGCGATGTCCCGCTTGCCCAGTTGCTTGAACGCGAGGGAGTGAAACGTGCCCGCGATGAGCCGCTTTCTGGCGCCATCACCAGCAAGCGCCAGGATGCGGTCGCGCAACTCGACCGCTGCGTCCTTACTGAAGGTGACCGCGCCGACGATCGCGGCGGGGTCAGCGAGCAAAAGCGCTGCCTTGGCCGCGATGGTCTTGGTCTTGCCAGCGCCTGGGCACGCGATCGCTACACAGTGCTGGCGCAGTTCCGCTACCTCACGCTGCTGCGGATTGAGGCCGTCGAGCATGGTGGCAGTACGTTAGCGGCCGCGCACCGTGGTCATCAGGCGCAGGTGAGTCATGTAGCCGCGCACGCCGATCGGATGGAACTTCCGCAGGAAGCGCGTCGTTTCCTCGTCGACGTCGGACTGGTCGCGCACGCCGTTCCAGACGAGAAAGTCGAAATGGTCCATCACCTTGTCGAACTTCATCAGCAACGACAGCAGGCGCATCGAGAATCGGGAGTAGGCTTCGACACCGATCTCCAGCGACGGCTTGGTGACGCTCGGCGCAAACACGATATCGCCCTGTTCCTTCAGGCGGGCTTCGGTCTTTTCGCGGAACCCCTGCGCGACACTCAGTTGCTCGTCGACATAGGCTTCCAGGTCCCCGACCTGCTTTTCGAAGAACGCCGTAACCACGCCCTGATCCTCAGCGCCGAAGGTCGACCGGCCGAAGCGCTGCAGGTTGATGCTCATACGGTTTAGATACGGCCACCATTGTTCGAACAGCGGCTTGAGGCGCGTGTGATTCAGGCGAACGGCGGCCTGGACCACGGCGGCGCCCGACAGCTGTCGATCCATCAGTTCGCGGCCGATCTCGCGGCGGCGCTTCACGATAGCCGCGCGTTCCGCCGGCGACAGATCGCGGAACATCTTGCGCGTACGCGCGACTTGCTCGCGCTTTTCCTCAGCTTCGGTCTCGCTGATCATCCCTTCTTTCTGAAGGGTTGTCGCCGCGTCTTCCATCTGCTGCAGTTCGAGTTCGATCTCGCCACCGTCAGCGCCGTCGGTCGTTGCCGGGCCGTCGTTGCCGGTCGCGTGAGCCGTAGCGCCCGGGGCATGCTCCGGCGCGCCCGACGCGGTGGCATGTGCGGCCGCTGGGTTGCTGGCAGCGTCGAGGTTCGTCTCTTCCGTGATGGTGGTCATAGGGGATTCAGTCCTGTGGAAAGTGCGCCCAAACGCGCGTGGTACGACCTTATTGTTACGACGCTACGGACGGGGAGACGTCCAAAACATGGTCGATTTCAGTTCGCTTTTGGGGAGAGGCGGCGAAGACGCAAGCGCTCACGGTTGACGTGCGGAGAGAGGACGCAGATACGGTTCCGGGGAAGGCGCTGCGGTGGGTGGCGCTGGGGGTTGCGCATCGCTACTGCGGTAGCGCGGAGAGGAAGTGAGCCGAGCCGGCTCAGGCGCCTAACCCGGAAAGCTATACGGTATGCAACAGCTTTCCGGGAAAAGTGTTACTGGAACGAGGAGGCAGCCTTCCACAACAGCGCACCGAGCACTGCCGCGACTGCGATCCAGTATTGCGCGAGCACCGGGAACGGCGCTGCGAGAACGGCAAACGTCATCCCGAAAACAAGGAGGATGCCGTGCCCGGCGAGATGAAAGGAAAGCGGACTGGCGAAGCCGGCTGCTGACGCCTTGATCTTGCGGCGCACTGAACCGTCAACGAAGGCCGCTGCACAGAACATAAACGTCCCGTTCACCCACAACTTCATGACGCTCGCACGATAAATCACGCGATACACCTCGAGCCAGAAGTTGTGGACCCATCCATGCGCAAATTCCGACGCGCCTGCCTCGCCGATTTCGCCCGAGCCGGATGCATCGAGAGTCGCGCGGATGATGCCGGAATCAACGAACCAGCGGCGGAACCGATCATTGGTGAGTGCCACGACGTCGTCGGCACGCTCGACGCCGACCACGCTCTGAACCGACTCCGCCTCTTCTGACGGTACAGAGAACAGCGACCGGTCCGGAATCGCGGGCATGACAAAGAGCGCCAGCAACGGCACAAGGAAGAACCACCACTTGACGTGGGAGGCGAAGCGGCTACCGGCCATACGCTTGCATCCCCCACTGGACCAGCTCGGGCACAAACTGCCACAGCATGTACAGCGGAAACAGGATCAGGCCGAACATGCCAGCGTAAAAGTGGACGGGCCGCCGCGAAATGAAAAGGGCCATTCCGTATGCCCGCGCGCCGGCGCCGCGGGAGAACTCGGCGGGGCGCGACTCATCCAGTCTGTCCTGCGAGTTGGCCGTGCCTAGCGCGCGGCGCGCGACGTCCAGATCAACCCTCGACAGCTTCGCAATCAGAATAGGTGTGAGCGACATCGTAGTCCTCGAAGTAAAGCCGGAAGTTCTCGCCCGTCAGCGCGCGTGCTGCCAGCTGGAAAGCCGCTGAACGCTGCGTAATGACTTCCGGGCAACGCTCTTCGACCATCTCTGTCCCTCGCGCTTCGTGCCTCGCCTCGAATTCCGTGACGGGTTCGAGCATCGGCGGCCAGACGTAGTAACGCTCGCCGTCGCGCGCGACGTAGCGCTTCGCGTACAGCAGGTTCGAATGGCAGAAAAGCCCCTGCATGAACGCGATGTGTGGATTGCCCGTCTTGCGGGCGCGCTTGTACGCAGATATCGCGGTATCGAGCATCTCCTTGATGAGAGGCTCCGACTCGCCCATGAACTTCTCCCCGATGAAATCCGCCACGCGTGCGCAGGCGAGTTCCAGTTCCGGCGCCAGCGTGAAGACAGGGCTCAGGCGGGACGACAGTTTGTGTTCGCGAATGATTTTTTTGAATACGACAGACATGCGTAGGTTTTCAGCCTTGAAGGATTGGAATGCGGCCCTGGTACACGGCGGCGCCCGAGATGCGCATGAAATATTGCAGGTTGGGCAGACTGTGGATCAGGCGAGTTGGAATCAGCGGGGCTTTCTCCAGTTGAAGTGAACGCGACACACCACCGGTAAATTCGCCGAGGTGGGCTTCCGTCCCGGTACTGGTACTGCCAGTGATCGTTATGTTGCGAATCGCCGTCTCTCCGACCTTGTCGGAGAACCACTGTGCCGTATCAGTGTCTTCGAGTCTAAGGATGATCTGGTTGTTGAGGTTCCCCAAAACCTGCAGCATTTTTGCGGCGTTTCCGAGTTTCGCTTCGAGGTCGGCACGTGTCTGGAACGCGACAAACGCCTTGAAGCCTGCCCCGCGTCCCTTGTTGAGGATCTGGATCACCTGTTCGTTGATGGCTTCGGCCACCTCGTCAATGATCAGGACCACGTCGGGCGGTGTTTCGTAGAAGTTGTAGATCGAGCCGCAGACGGCAGAGACGTCAGCCAGCAACATCGACGCGATGGCCTTTGCCACGATGCTATTCGAAAGCGAATCCAGACCGATATGCAGGATCGCTTTCTGGCGGATCACCTTCTCGATGGTCCACACCTCGCGCTCGTCCTCGAAGTCGTCGACCTTCGGCGCGAGCATGAGACCGGTTTCACCCGTCGCCAGCATCTGGAGCAACGGCAGCGCCGACGCGATGATGCGCATATAGTGCTCGCGGTCGTGCGTGTGCGTGGCAATCAGGCCGTCGATCGCTTCATGACCCTGCTCCTGGGACGCGAACCGGGCGTTGTACAAACCAATCATCCCGTCGACGAGCGACACGGCGTTGTTGCGTTGGCCCTGCCGAGTCGTTTCAGTGGCGACTTCCGTTTCCCAGTTGATCAGCCCTTTCTCCGCGAAGAAGCGCCGGAGCGCCTTTTCAAGAAGCGGCGCGATACCCCCCTGTGCATACTTCAGGATCGAGCGGAGATTGGGTTTGTCGCCGATGTACAGTTCACCGTTGACGGAGCGGCTGATAAACAGGTAGGCAAAGTCACGGAAGGGACCCTCTTCCATCAACTGCGCGATGCGGCTGGGAATTTCAGACGGCTGCGACCAGCTGTCGAGTGGTTCGAGCCGGACGGACTCGGACGGCTTGGCCTGGTTGAAGTAAAGGAATTTCCGGCCGGTTCTCGCGGCTTCCTTTTCCGCACGCAGCTTCCAGTCCTTGTCATTCTTCGGGTCGACGTTGATTAGCACGTCGCCAAGGTGAATAACCTGGGTCGAGATCACCTCATAGGTGCGGGTCTTGCCCGAGCCCGTCGTGCCACCAACGGCAGTGTGGCCGCCCATCGACTTGTAGTGAAACGGGACCAGCGCCTTTTTGGGCTCTAGCCCGTGTATCCACGACGCACCCTGCGGCATGCGATCGCGGATACTGTCTTTCGGCGCGAACAGACCTTCAATTGCCTCCTCGATCTTGCGGCCGGTCCTCGTCTTGTTCAGCCATTTCGGCAGCCCCGGAATATCGGTGGTCGGCATGCGCAGAATGTCGTGCGCGATCTGGCAGTGCTTCTGCGTCCATTCGAACCCGATGCCGAGATACATCGAGTTCGCCTCCTCCTTCATGCGTTTCTGGATCTGCAGCAGCTTTGGGATCTGGAGTGTGGTCAGCCACTTCGTTGAAATGGCCATGCGAAACTTCAACGCGCGCCAGATCTGCAACGAACGCATCGTGAGAAACGCGAGCGCGACCAGTGCGAATAGCCACGCGAAGGGCATTCCGGAAAGCGGCAGCATGACGAGTGCCGCGAGCCAGAAGACGGCCGCGCGAAACTCGTAGATCGGCCTGAAGTGATTGATGTAAGGGGTGATCATGCGGGTCTGTCGAGAATGAGTTGGCCAGCACGCGGCGTGAGGGTGATCTGGGTCGCTTCGTCGGCGACCATCAGGCTGCGCTTGCGCATATGTTCAACGAGCGTGCTACTGCTGACGCCGTACCCGCCGACAAGGCGCTTCGGGAGCACGAGACCCCTGTCATTCCACTGAACCGCTGCCGCCTTCCCTGCCGCGACATCCTCGCGCAGCGCCTGGAACAACTCGCGCACGAGATTCGGCACGCCCTTGAGCACTTCATCGAAGGCCGCCGGCGGCGCCGAATCGCGACGGGTGCCGGTCGACTGCGCCGGATCCTTCATGGCGCTCGGGTCGACGGCTGCAGGCTGCGGTGTGGCCGCGGGGACCTGCGTCGCGGGCGGGATGCCCAACGCCTCGTGTAGCGTCTGCGGCGACGGGTTCCCTTCTCCCGCTGAGACAGATGTCGCTTGGGACAGCGGTTGCTGCCGCGCCGCGGGCGGCATATAAACGGGATAAGTCGTGGGCTGCGACGCCAACGCGCTCTCTGACGCGGGATCGGGGTCCGTGGACGGCGTAACGGCTGCCGCTGCCGACGGCGCCGAAGGAGCGGCCGCCTGCTGCGGGGCAGGCGCTGGGGCAATCACCGGTTCCAGCTCGGCGGCCACGTGCACAGCTGACGGCACGTCGAACTGCACAGGCGCGAATACGGCGCGTTGCGCCTTGCGGTCGAATTCGTCGGCGGTGCTCACACCCTGGCGCACGACCTTATGAAGTACCGACTCGGCCCCCAGCGGCTGCATGTTCGGATTGATCGCGCCGAAAAGGTCCGACAGCACCTCGCCATCGAGTCCGGACAGCAGATCGGAGCCAACGAGAATCTGCGCCAGCATCCCCGTGCGCATTCGCTCGACAGCCAACGGTTGCTCGCGGCGTAAAACACGATATTCGGAACCTGCCAGCCATGCGCCCGCCGCACCGTGCACCGAAGGATTCCAGACCTGCTGGTCACCGTCACGCTCGATCACGAAATGCCGGTACGGTTCGTCAAGCCGGGAACAGACTGCGGCTAGAAACACCGCGTAGTTATATTGCGGCTCGACGCGGCGGCGCTTCTCCGATGGAAGGTTTGTGCCGAACTTCTGGCCACCCGCCAGCCGCATAGCGTAGAAGGCGGTTTCAACCGTGCACCGGAAGGCTCCACCGGGCTCCCGGTAAAGCTGGGGACTGAGTGGCAGTGACGAAAACCAGGCTGCACATCCGCGCAGCACGGACACCCACTTGCGTTCGAAGTCTGGCCTGCCCGCTTCGTTCGCGCATTGGGAGATCAGGTCGATGCGACGCTCATACCGGGCCAGCAGCGTCTGCGCATCCATTGACGTATGGATAGTCATGGTTTTGGCAGCTTCGTTGCGGCTTGCGCCACCTTGCCTATAATCGCGCCGCTGGCGCCCGCGCCCCCGCCGAACATGCCCGCGATCTTCGGAATCTCGAAGGATACGAGGAACACGAAAAAGGCTAGATCGAATACCTGTGCGGCCGCACCCGACGTCGTCAGACCGAGTTTTGCGGCGTCCTGAACCGCGTTCACCATGTTGTGTGTCACGAGGCGCATCAGGATCGCGGCAACGACGATATACATGCCCGCGCTGACCATGTAGTCGAGCCACGTCTTGAAGTAGCCGCGCGTGAAAGAAGAGAAGCCGAGCGCGAAGGCAATCTGTCCCATCACCACGCCTGCCGCGAACTGTAATTGCCCGATGTTGATGAAGAACACGAAGATGATGGCGGTGATCGAAAGCAGCGCCCAGGCTAAAAACAGCGGGACCGTCGCAATTACCACGTCCGGAATCATTGTCAGGTTGAAGCCGATACCGGACCACGCCTGGACGGCGGAATCGAAGACCTGGCCGGCCGCATTGCCCATGATGCTGAGCGCACTGGTCATATCCGCTCCCCCGATGTCGTTGCCCAGCGAGACGAACCATTTATAGAAGTTCGGCGCCCAGCTTGCGAAACCGACGTAGATCGAGGCGAAGATGCCGAGAATGCCGAGCTCTTCCAGCAGCGCGACCCACGCCATCACCGGGTCTTTTGTCGCCGCAAAGCGCACAGCCGCGAGAACGATCGTAATCACCGCCAGTCCGCTGGCGAACTTGTCCGATTCCTTCTGGATACTCTGCGAGGCCTCGACTGCGGTATTCATGATCGACGAAAACATTGCGGTGATCTTGTCGATCGCACGGGCATTGCCCGCCGCAGTTTCACCAGGGCTCACGTAGGGATTGGCGGCCGTACCACTGGTTGCCGCGGGCGCAGACGCGCCGTCAGCGAACGCCGGCGACGCGCCGATCGCAAACAGCGCCAGCAGACAGGCGACGGCCAGGTGTTTGATGTCACGCAGCAACATGTCGCTTTTGCGCTCCCCTAGTTGCCGTAAGCCGCGCGCTCGGCGGCCTGCTGGTCGAGGAACGCCTTTGCGTTCGCGGCGCGCGTCCTGTCTTCCTCATTCTGTGCTGACTGCTGCTGCGCGTCCTTCTGCTGCCTGCTGGCGGTCATCTGCAGGAGGTCGGTCATCTGGCTCGATACGATGTCCAGATAATGCGTGGTCATTTCCGCCGTAGCCTGCGACGTCGGCGTCAACGACAGTTGCGACTGCAGATCCTGGCGACGCTTCGCGAGCGTCTGTGTGTGCTGCATGACGTTATTGCCCATCTGGAAAAGCTGCGTCGCCTGGTTGTCGCGCTGGTTGTAGAGCGTGGCCATGTCGGAGAACCACTGCTCGTTCGACTTGCCGGAGTGCGCAATCAGGCCCTGGACATGGTTGATCCACTGACTGCCGTTCTGCAGGTCGCCGTACATGTCGGTCATGGTGTCGGAGAGCTGCCTGTACTTATCTATGTCTCCGGTGATCTGGTCGTACTGCGCCTTCATGGCCGAGGGATCGAGATCGGTTGCCTGCTTCAGCTGGTTGGCCACCATCTGGTACTGGTAGGCGATGTTGCTGTCCTGGTAGACCTCGGTCTTGACGGCCTTCATTGCCGTGATGATGTTCTGCGCGAGGTTCGCGACGTCAAGGACCGCCCACTGCGCGTATGCGCCCTGAACCATGCCGAACGTCAGCGCCGCTGCTGCTGCGAGCCGGATGAATGATTTTTTGTTCACTGAATCACCTGTTGGTTTTGACCGCCAGACGCGGATTGTTTGGCTCCGTCGTTGTTTGATGGCGCAGCAGCCGGAGCACGGTTCGGTGCGCCCGTGAAAGGACCTCAATCGACTGTCATCATTTCGGCGAGGTAGGCCTCGCGCCAGTTAGCAGCGCCGGACTGGTAGTGCCTGTCGAGCACAGCCTGGGCGCGGCCATCCGAACGCAATACGGCGAGCGTCTCCTTGGGGAAGCTCGCCTGCAGCATGCGTGTCTGGTCCGGTGTTACCCACAGGTAGTCCCGGTTGGGCGCGGCCTCGACGATCATCTGGATCTGGTCGAGCGTGAGGCCGAACTTGTCGCGATAAAGATGCAGGTTATTCTTCGCATCGGGATTGGGCAGGTAGATGATGTTCGGGATGTTTTCCTTGAGCACCTCGAAGTCCGCGATACGTGCGACCTGAGCGAGCGACTGCGTCGCCATCATCAACGTCGCGTTCAGCTTCCGGATCGTCACGGCCCAGATTTCCAGGCGCTTGTAGAAACGTTCGTTCTGGAAGAAGAAGCCCGCCTCCTCGACCTCGATCACCGTGTAGCGCTTGCCGTCGAGCCACTGTGCGATCCGGTAGAACGCGTAATCCATGAACAGCGCGGCCGCGATCGGGAAGTTGTTAAACAGATCGCCCATTTCGATGGACAGGTCATCGGACAGAGTGAACGCGTCTTCGACGTGATCGAAGAACCGGCCATTTTTTTCGCCCTTCGTCCAGACGGCCAACCGTTCACGCAGCTCGATGGATAGCATCGTGGTCAGATAGGACAACGTCCAGAATTCAGCCCCATAGCCGTCGCCGAGGGTGCTGACTGCCTCGAAAATCTCCCGCTCCTGATTCTTGCTGCAGCGGAAGGAATCGTCTTCAATGGCCATCTGCACCCATTCGGCGACATAGGAATAGTGCTGCTTGTCGCACAGAAGGGATAACGGATTGACCGACGTCGCAGCCTCAAAGCGTCCGGTCGCATCAACAAAACGCCCGCCCGCCAGGACCGTCGGAATCCGCGTCGAGCGGTCCTTGTCAAAGCGCACGCGTCGCGCGCCGTGACGGCCCGTCTGCGACATGAGGAAGTTGAGCATGATCGACTTGCCCATGCCGATCGGACCAAGGACGAGCAGGTGGGAAGCGCCGCCAGGGCGGTGCAGGTTCACACGCTGCAACGTCTTGTGGCGCGTGGGCAGCATGGTGAGCGGCCCGGTCTTCTGACCCGACTGCTGCGTCAGCCATGCATTGACAGCGCTACCTTCCGCCACGCTGCGGACCGGCGCGATATCGGATACCGCGGGCGTCTCAACGAATTGCAGGCGCTTCTGCTTGTCCCAACGGCCCGGCAGCGTCGTATTCCACGCGGCCGCGAGGTTGTCCTTTTCGAGGACCACGCCGAATCCCGCGCTGCCGATCTTGCCGACGACTTCACGCGTCGCATCGTCGCATTCTTTGGCGGTGTCACCGTAGACAATGACCGAGATGTTGGCAAAACCGTACTGCTGCCCTTTCGCTGTGATCTTCGCGAGCGCGTCCTCCGCCTCTTCCGCAAGCATCATCCGGCCTTTATCGTTCTTCTGCTCTTCCTTCGAGAAAAAGGCCTTGATGATCGCCATCGGATTGAACGCGGCGATCTTGTAGAAGCTGCGAATCTTGTCGATGTACTGCTTGGCCTTGGCGGTATCAAGGAAGCGGAACATCACGCAGATGTCGAGTTCTGCATCGACTTCGGACAGCACGTCGAGCGCCGCTTCCTGGAATCCCATCCATTCCTTGACGGCCACGATCTTCGCGAAGCGCGTACCGTGCGCCGATTCGAACATCAGGTGCTCGGCGCCATAGACGACCGTGCTTTCGGTGAGATGCGTGTCCAGCATGGTGACGGGATATCGGACACGGCGCGGCGGCACGGACGGGTTGGCAGTCTGATGCAGGTAGGACAGCGTGTTCTGCAGTTCCAGTCGCTTCACCTTGAGCCGCGTTACACCGCCCTTGAATGCGTCGAGGATCGACTCAAACTGCTTGATGTCCGTCGTCATGCGTTCGAGGTCGAAGACGAAGGCGCTCCGTGCGAAGAACGTGTCTTTCGCTGTCTCAATGAGGGCGGGCAACATCGACTTCCCGCCGATCGTCATGTGATACGCAACCTTGTCGAACACCTTGTTGATCCCGGTTTCGGGCGTGTAGGCGAGCGAGAGCGACTGCGTGTTGCGGAAATACTTCCCGCTACTGACGTGGTTTCGGTTGATCCGGTCCACGTACTCGTCGATGTCCGCCGCGAATGCGCCATCGATGGCCCCCTGCACGCGGCGGTGCGAAAGCCTCCACCACGCGGTAATCCGGTGGTCGAAGTTCTTGCACGCGTTGTCCAGGTTGTTGCGCACCGACGAGATGTCGTCAGCGTTCGGCGAGTCAGCATCCACCCCCTCGAACGTGTAGCAAGTAAGCAGCGACCCGTCCTTGTCCAGAACAAGCTCGGGCGTCACCATCGTCGCCCAGGGCGCAATCTCCTGCACCGGCCGGCGCACAATTCGTTTCAGCATTGCAGATCCTGATCGAAGCCATAGGGCCGCTTGAACCGGGCGGAGAACTTCGCCGACGGCAGCGGCTCGTGCAGGTCGGGGTAGTGGTTGTAGACGAGCATGACGTCCCGCCACCAGGGATCCCGGTTACTCTTCCAACGCAGTACCCAATGGATGACGATGCCCACGGGTAAAAACGCGAAGGTCGTGCTCGAGTAGCAGAGAAGCAGCGTGAGCGTGCCGTTCGCGATTGCGAGACCGCGATCCGCACCGCCCATCTGGCGCGGCAGCGACAGGCCTCGGCTGACTTTCGTTGGCTCACGCACAGGTGTACGTGACGCCGAGGTGGTTTTTGACGATGTTGACCGCGCACGCAGCGAGGCCCAAGCCAACGAACACCGAAGAGATCAGCTTGCCAATCGTGCTTTCTGAACTGGCGATCGCAACCGCGCCAACGATGATCAGCACGACACCAATCCCGTACAGCCACGGACCGCTGATATAGGCCTGGATCAGGCAAATGACGTCGGTCGCGGAACCGAGATCGCTAAGGCTCACGGCCGACGCGAGCGGAGGGAAGAATGCGAGGCCGGCTGCGATGAGCGTCGAGCGTATTTCGCGACGGCTGAAAAAGCGACGGTGGGCAACCGCACCCACGGCACGCAGTCGCGACTGGACAGATTTGAGGCACTTCTTCATGAACAGCTCCTGTTTGCTTAAAAAACGCGGTTGAGGACATAGTCCCCATCCTTGAATCCCTTGATCTCGACGATCTCGGAAACGTGGCGCAACTCGCCGGTACGGCGCATATGGATGACGTAATGAAAGCAGTCGGCGATGGACTTGCGCATGTCGACAAGATCCCACCGGCTGCCGGGCGGAATCCCGAGCATCGCGAGGCTCTCCAGGCGGCTGAGGCCGCCGCGCGCATCGTTTGAGTGAATCGAACCCAGGCCGCCGTCGTGCCCGGTGCTCAGTGCCTGAATGAAGTCGAACGCCTCACCGCCGCGGACCTCGCCAACGACGATGCGGTCAGGACGGAATCGCAGACACAGCGCAACGAGGGCCTGCGTCGTCACACCCTTGTCCGGGTTCGAGAGGAATCGCACAAGATTGGGCACGCGCAGCTTCAGCTCCATCGTGTCTTCGATGGTGATGACACGCTGGTCTTCGGGCACCTGTGCGGCGAGCGCGTTGAGGAAAGTGGTCTTGCCTGTCGAAGTGCCGCCGGCCACCAGTACGTTTTTGCGGCGGACGATCAGCTCGCTGACGGCGGCCATCATCCCTTCGTTTTCGATGCCGGGATAGAACAGCTTCTCGTCGTTGTGCTCATGCCGCGCGTTCACGCGCGAGAACGCGCCCATCGCGACGTAATCGGCAAGACTGAGTTGCCGGTCGCTGTGCTTGCGGATCGACATCGCGTGACCATCGATCGCCGTCGGACGCATGACAGCCGCAATACGCAAACCCTTGTGGCCGGCGTTGATAATGCCCTGTGCCGTGCCGGCCTTCGCCGACTTCTCGACCGATGCTGCAAGCGAAAGAATCGCGCCGTTGAGCGTTGCCTGATTCAGCGTGAGATTGAGGCGGTGCATTTCCCCACGTCGCTCGATCCAGACATTGTCGAAGTTGTTGACCATGATTTCGGCGACGTCGGGCGCTTCGAAGTATTCACGCAGCGGGGCGACTGATGCGAAAAACATCTGCACCGCGCTCTCTTCGAGCGGGCGCACCTTGAGCAGGGGATTTTCGGTAGCTTCGGACATGCGGCTATTTTTCAGGCTGCGGTGACCTGTAGCAGACCGAAAGAACGATCAAATCAATGAGCTTTTGCCGATTCGTTGCGCGTGACACTGCCCGAAGATGTCATGCAGCTTGGCGATGCCGTAATGTGTCGCGGAGCCGGCTCAGGTCACTAACCCGAAATGATGCAGTAAAACGTATAGCTTTCCTGGTAACGCTGCGCTCCGGTGTGTGGTGTAGGATCTGCCCCCGGCGCTTTCTAATTATTGACACGATGGCGAGAACGATTCCGTTTGCACGAACCGCAGCAGCGGCGCGTGCGCGTCGAAACAAGACCCTCCTGCTACCGATGCCGCGCACCGAAGTCGATCGGCTTTGTCTGCAGGTTCACATCGCCCTGGACGCGATGCGGCGGGGAATGGGCAATGCCGGAGCGGCGCAGATCCTTTGCCAGGCAATGATCCTCACCGGGTTACTGGCAGAGGCGGGCTACGGTGAGGCCACCTTCGAACAGATGCGAGACGCCGAGCACGTCATCTCAGCGGCCTTCGATCGCGGCCGGGACTCTGGCGTGTGGTCACTGGACGAGAACGGCTGCCGGCAATTCGCGGTAATTGTCTCGACTTACGACAGGCAGTTGCGTCGTGCACCCCTCGCGGCTGTTGCTGATGCAAGCGACCGGCTTGAGCGCTTTCGCGCTGGTGAGTCACTCGACCAGATGGCGCGCAAACGCGCCTAGAGCGGGGCGCACCGCTGCGGCACGCCGTTATACTCCGCAACACGACAACCAACGCAGCAGCACTCGTTTATGAAGGGAAAAATAGCTGACGGCGAAGCCCGCGACCGGCTGATCATCTGGATACGTCGTCGGATGGAAGAATTCGGCATCACAGTGCAAGCGCTCGCCGACTCAATCCAGCACGACCTCGATCACCCGGCGCTCTACCGGGATGCGCATGGTAACGAATGGAATGGGCTGGGCGATACGCCGCATTGGCTTCGTGCGGCGCATAACGCGGGCGTCGACCCCAGCTTCTTTCGCATCGCGCATGAGGCTGCGCCGACCGAAGCGAGCAGCGAAGGTCGCAAGTCCAGTCGCCGGCAAATGGATCTGTTTGAGCCGCTTCCGTGACCTACTTTTTCGCGCAAAGGGAGATAGAAACCTCGCATCAATGCGCGTCCCTCGGATCGAGGCCTGCCGCCGGATACGAAACAATGCGTCTCGCGCATTGATTCATATTTTGAAAATATGCGTCGACGTCCGGCTCCCTTCTTCGCTTTTGTTTCAAAAGCAGCAAGAGCAACCTGAGCCGGCTCAGGTCCCTTTTGTGACTTACCCCGTTCGCAACCGCCGGGTAGCGTAAGGTTAAATGTTTGAGTTGCTTGATTTTTCTCGTGGGAAAGACACCAAAGTTCGAGAAAATGAGTCTGTGGAATGCGTGGAATCCGCTTTCAGAGCCTAACCGAAATAAAAAAACCCCAGCACTCGGCCGGGGTTGGGTTAAGGGAATGAGCAACATCGTGCGCTAACAGATTACTTCGACCATCTCACCGAACGGCGCCTTCTTCGCCCGCTTGAGAGGCGTCGTCGAAGCCCACAGGACCGGGTAGTCCGGATGATCGTCGGGAAACGGGCCGTCCATGTCGGTGAGATAAACCAGGAACGCGGGGCGGATTCCTTCTTTCGCAAGCCGCTCGAACGGCTCGACGAATGAGGTCCCCCCGCCGCCGCGCACAGGTAGCAGTTCAAGATCAACCGCGTCACCGCGCTCGAATGTCTGGACCTGTGTTACTCGCGTGTTGCAATCCATCACGATCAGCCGGCGCGGCTGCACACCGGCGTTCACTGCGATGATTTCCGCCGCGAACTGCGCCTGCGTTTCATCCCACACCGATCCGCTTGAGTCGCGGACAAAGACGGCATCGCCCACCGCCGGTTCGTTCAGCGACGGCAGATACAGGCCCATGTGCAGATACCGGCGATTTGGCATCGCGAAGGTGTAGTCAGTCGGCGACGATTCCTGCGCAAAACGATGCAGGATCGGACGCCAGTCGACAACGGGTTCAACAGCATCCGTCACCATCGCTTGCAGCGCACCGGGCAGCGAGCCGCGCATCTTTGCCGCTTTCGCAGCCTGCAACACGGCCACCTTCCATTCCGATTCCTTCAGGGCCTTGTCGTCGCCGGTGTACTGGCGAACCTCGCCACAGGAGGGGGCGGCATCGGGAGTCGAGCCGGGGTCGGGATTGGCGGACGGTGTGTTCGCGCCGTTCGCGTTTGAGGACTGCGGCGGGCTGTTACCCCCGCATGCACTGTCAGGCTGCTTCAGCTGTTGAGCCGAATGCTGGCCAGACTGTGCATCCGGTTTGCCACCGTCCTGCTTGCCCTTCCCTTGCTCGTTTTGCTGCTTTTCCCTCTGCCGCTTGTCCTGCGCGAGGATGCCATAGATCTCTTCAGCCGACTTTCCCTTGTAGCGCGCATCGACCAAAACACCCTTTGGTAGCAGCATGCCTGCCTCGAGCACGATCGGATTGATCGCATAGTCACATGCGTCGTTCCAGAGCTTCGGATCGCGATCGCCCTGACGCCAGCAGTGGCCATTGGCCACGTGCAGAACTTCGTGCGCCAAGACACCACGTGTCTCAAGATCGTTCAGGCCGCCTAGATACGCCGGGTTGTAGCCCAGCGACTCCCCGTCAGTCCAGAACGTCTTGCACGACGCGTCTTCGACCACCTTCAGTCGAAGCGCGAGCGCGCCGAAAAACGGCTGATCCAGTACGAGCGCCGTACGCTGTTTCAAGATTCGCGGGTCCATGGCCACCTCATGCAACGAGGCGCAGCAGCGGCGTCTGCTCCGGCTGGGCTGTCATCCCGACCGGCGCGAACGCCGCCTCGCGATCCACCATCGGCTCCGGCGTCGTGCCCATGAATGCGGCCATCAGCCCCTCGATTTCCGACGCCTTGGCCGCGACCTGCGAACGCAGCACGTTCGACTCCTTCAGATCCGCACCCGTATGCACGGCGAGATGACGCTTCGCCTGTTCGAGGATGTGATTAAGCTTCGGATCGTTGGAGAAGTTCAGCTTCGGGAGAAGGTCGCACAGTTCGCGCACGTTGTTCGTGACGTCCAGGCGAACGTTCGTCGCGCCGTAAAGGCGATCGGCAAGCTTCGAGACCGCTTCGAAAAGACGACCAACGAGATCACTGTTTGCCGTCGATATCGAGGCGAGCACGTGCTGATCGATTTCGGTACGAAGGCCGGTCAGCACATCGGGCGGCAGATCAACACCGAACTGGCTGGCGTCCGGGAACGGCAGCACCGAGAGCTTGACGCCAAACTTGCCCGACATCGCGGCAAGCGTCGGATAGTCCGCCTCGTTGTACAGGTCCTTCTGTTCTTCGCGCGCCTTTTCCTTCAGGTCCAGATAGTCCGTCAGGAAGACCGACACGGCCAGCTCGAACTCGTCTTTCATCTTGCGCAGCTGCTCGGCGACGTCCATGTAGATCATCGTCGGCAACAGGCGCACGCCCAGCTGGTCATACTGCAACGTGTGGGCGTAGTAATACGAGCGGATGCGATTGCCGATCGACATGACCTCGTGATAGCTCGGCGCGTGTTCGGGTAACAGACGCTTATTAAAGCGGCCGATGCCCTTGGTCTGATGCTTCGCCTCGACGGCTTCAGTGGCCTTCATGTCGAAGCGGCGACCCTGCCAGGCAGAGACGGTGACCGACGACAGCATGACCTTGGATTTCAGTTCGGTGATGTTCATGGATGACTCCAGAAAAGATAGCGCTTGGATTCAGCAGAAAGAAAAAAAGCCACGGGCCGCATGGCGGGCCGTGGCAACAGGAAAGGCAGGTAAAGCAGGAAGCGCGGTGCTTATTGACCGCGGATGATCTGACCGAGCGGACCACCCTGTGCGCGGATGAACGCGTGGGTGTTCTGCAGTTCAGGCTTGCGCCGCACTGCGTCACGTGCGAGGAGCGCCGCGAATTCGCGGCGGCCAGCATCGATCAGCCGGTCGTTGTAGGTCAGCACCCGGTCGAAGTTACCTTCGGTTGAGTGCGCGGCCAGTGCCGTGCTAACTGCATAGAGCGCGGCGGGCGTTTCAGGAATCGGCGCACTATCCGGCGACAGCAGGATGGCGTCGGGCGATGGCAGCTCGCGGTAGATTGCGAGAAAGCTCATCAGTTCGCCCGCTGCCGCTTCGCCGACCGATCCCGCATACGAGACCAGTTCAAGCTCTTTCGGCACGACGCCCATCGTCTTCGCGACGAATCCCCAGGTGCGGGGACTTGCCGAGTTTTCGATGTCGCGCGACTTCTTCTGCACGTACAGCAGATCCGGCCGGAAGCGCAGGAACGCGATCAGTTCCGCGGGCACGTTGTTGCCCACTGCCCATGCGGTCCAGTCATCGATGGTCGGTTCCAGTTCCACCACCGTTGCAAAACGCGAGATGACGGGATCGAGAATCCCCGTCACGCCTGCGTTGTCACCGCGCCGGTTGGTAGCCGCAACGAACGTGACGCAACCGGGCAACACGTGTTCGCCAATACGACGAGCGAGCAGCAGTTGCATCTTCGCTGCCTGCACCGCTGGCGAGGCCTGCCCGAGATCATCGAGGAACCAGAGCAGTGGCGTGGTTGCGCTCAATGCCCGCTCGAGATCGCCAAACGGGAGGAAGCGCGCAATGTCGCCCTTGGGAAACGGCAGACCTTTGGAGTCTGTCGGATCTTCGACAACGGGGTGGCTGATGAGCAGATCGTGACCGGTTGCCTTGGCAACCTGATCGACGATATCGCTCTTGCCAACACCCGCTGGCCCGGTGATGAGCACCGGGAGACGCTTCGGAATGTAGGCAGAGAGCAGTGCAAAGAGTTGCTGGGGATTGACTTTCATGGGGTACCTGAAAAGGAAAAGCCCCACGAAACGACGCCCCAGGGGACGTGGTCCCGAAGGGGCGAGTTGAGTGTGCCGCTCTCGCGGCCGGTCGAATGCGTCGGTTGACGCTGGAGATTTGGTTGGGTGTTACACGAGCGCGCCGGCTAATGCAGCCACTTGCGCGTGCGTAAGCGATTCGCGCGATACAGAGGTCTCGCGCGTGAAAATCAGCTCTCCGTACAGGTCGGCGAGACAACGTGCTTCGGCACAGAGCACCAGCACATCCGAGTCAAACATCGACGGATTGCGGTTGCGCCATACATTGATAGCGGCTTCGACCTGCGCGATCGAAACGCGATCTCGTTCGGAAGCGTTCTGTTGAGTCATGGGGGCCTCAGAATGTAGTACCCCGGTGTCGCCCGTAAAGGGAGGACGTCCCCCAGGGCAGACTTGTGCCGGAATCCGGCGGCTCGATGCGTCAGTGACGCAGGTGATGATGAAAGTCTATGCCGCGAAAGCGCCGGGAGTTGCCCAAATCATGCGCAAAACAACCCCGCTTTTACCGCGGACCGATACCGACGGCGAAAAAAAAGCCGGCGCTGAGCGCCGGCTGTGTTTCAGGAAAATTGCTTCAGAGCAGCGAGGTCTGCGCGAGGCGTGCACCGTCAATCCGGGCAATCATCGCAGCTTCCCGCTCGCGAAACACGCGTGATTTCTCGGCGCCCACGCCATTGTGCTTTTCCATCACATACGAGAAGCAGACAGGGTTGGCCGGACCGCGCCACGCTTTCCACTCTCCCATGATCAGTTCGCGCACTTCGACGGGACACGCGAAGAACTCGCGACGCGCGTCACGCCACTGGCGGGCAAACAGGTCACGCATGCGTTGCTCGCTGCGGTCGAACATGCGCTCGCGACGCTCCCTTTCTTCGTCGACCGAAAGCGCACGTGGCGCTTCGATCTGGTCGGCAAAGAGCGGATACGCTTGCGCAATCCTGTCGGCGACACGCTCCTGGCGACGCAGGTGCAGCGTCTCCATGCGCGACGTCCAGCGGTAGCCCTCATAACGAGGATATCGATCGAATCGCACGACAGTATCCTCAGGCTGCAAGGCGCTCGAGCATCGCGCGCGCATAATCCAGCGTGCCATCCTTCGCGCGCAGTGTCCTCGCCTCGCCACGCTCGGGATTCACGAGCGCGTACTGCCTGCTCGCCCCCTTGCGCCAATCGCGGATCTCACGGAAGCCCTCCTCGATCGCGGCTTCGACATGCTGTGCGCCGTCGATGATGACGCCGTCGGGACGCTGATACTTCGTGCGTTGCGCCGCTTCCTTCGCTCGTTGCGCATCTTCCGCCTTTCGTTGCGCCGCCTTGCGTTCAGTATCTGCGGATTCCCACGCCGCCTGCGCCGCTTCATCCATCCCGCACAGGCCGAAGATTGCACGACGCCGGGTTTTCGAGTTCCCACCACGCAGTTTCACGCCGTAATACTCTTCGACGGCGCGCTTGCTGCTGCGGTTTCGATCGTCGGGGCTGTCCAGCACCTCCAGCAACAACGGGAGGTGACGCTGTTCGATGGCGACGGCCATGCGATTGGCCCATTCGAAGGTCTCACGACCGTGCGAGAGCAACGCCATCTCACGCTCCAGCTTATGCCGGCGCGCAGTCGTGCGCCCCTGGGTGCGCTCCATATCGGCCCTGCCCAGAGATTTGACCCGCTTCGAGTCAGCCAGAATCTGGCGCAGACGCTCGGCGAAAGCATTCACTGGTGTGCCCAACGTCAGCGGCTCGTTGAACATCGGCGGCAATGATTCGGCGGAGAGGATACCTGCCTCGAAAAGCGCGTCGTCGACCGAGACGAAATCACAGGCAGCCGGCAAGGCGTCGACGGCTGCCACGATCGCATCCACGTTCTGGGCCGTAATCGGCAGCTTCGCGGCACGCATCACCGACGCCACCCACCGATGTTTCTCGGCCGGCATGCGCCCGCGTAGCTCAACCACGTTGAGCAACGGCTCTGCCCACTCCAGGTCGTAGCGAAAGGCGCGCTCCATCTTTCGATAGTCGTCGAGCACCGCATCGGGCACGGGTTCGTTGCGCAACAGTGCGTACGCGACGTGCACCTCATGCCTGGCGTTCACGCCACCACCCGGGGCGGGCGGGCCGCCTGCCCCGAAGCCGAAGCGCTCAATGGCTGCGTGATGGAAAAACGGCGACAGGTCGAAGAACTGGCGGGCGTTGCGCGCTGCTGCACGTTCTACATCGATCTGGCCGCTGGATAGGAAGCGCTCCGGTGCGCGAGGAAGATCGAACAGGGCGAAAAGTTCGTCCCAGTGCGCCGGGCGGATCTGCCACGGCTTCGGCTCCGCGCCATATTGGCCGAGCCAGTGCGAGCGGACCTCGTCAAAGAGGGATGCGATTACTTCGGCCGCCGTGCCAGCGCGGCGGATCGCCAGCTTGCCGTTGTAGCGGGTCACGCTTGCTGCAGCGCTGTCGCACTGCAGCCCGATAAGCGCCGTTTCCGTTGCCTGCACGCGCTCATCACGGAACAGGGACAGCACACCGGCCAGCGTGGCAACAAGGAAGGTTTCACCGGGAATCGTCAGTTTGTACATAGGGAGTTGGCTCCATAAAAAGTGGCGGGGCCAACACCCCATCTGGGGACGTT
Source organism: Paraburkholderia sp. SARCC-3016 (assembly GCF_031119615.1). Lineage (NCBI taxonomy): Bacteria > Pseudomonadati > Pseudomonadota > Betaproteobacteria > Burkholderiales > Burkholderiaceae > Paraburkholderia > Paraburkholderia sp. SARCC-3016. The sequence goes on from NZ_JAVHZD010000022.1 coordinate 113,594, forward strand.
GGCCCCGAATGGGTTTGAAGTAGATGAAAGGCGGGTGTAATCAGTCGATGTCGAGCATCCGCGACACGACGGCAGCGACGGCCCACGCTCGTGTGCGAGACAACGACTTGATCCTCAGAACGGGCTGGCTCTTCCAGTGGCCAGCCTCACCGACCTCGATGAACTGGATGAAGTCGATCTGGATCATCCAGCCTTCGGAGTATCCGCGCGTGACTGACAGGGCCAGACGCCGACGCGGGGTGCCGCCAACCGGCCAGTCGCGTGTATCGACCAGCCCGAAGTAGTCCTCGTTCGGGTCGCCGACGAGATTGGCGGCATCAACCCATTCTGGTTCGATTTCAGACTGACGAAGGGCGCGTTCGATGTGATCGGCAACCTGCCTAACGGTCTTTCCCGCAGGATCAAACGGCGCGCTGGTATGCGCGGGTGTTTCGAGAAGTTCGGACATGGGACTGAGCGGAGAATAAAAAAAAGGCCACACCGAAGAGGTGCAGCCTTTGAGAGAAGACGGTCCGGTTAAGACCGGCTCGAATAAACGATCAGCGAGGAACGCGGGGATGCCGACGTTCCCGATCCGCCTTGCGGCCGAGATTGCTCATGTGTACGCCATACGCACAAATAGCAGCCGTCAGGACTAACGCAACAACACCGAAGCCCATAATCATTCTCCGTTCATGGAATCCATGCCCACAATGAAGGTTAGCACAATGATCGCAGCGAGCGCGGCCTCGTTCAGTATTGCGGCCGCCGTCCAACTGCTGGTCGAGTGCCAATAGCCGACAAAGCCGGCCAGCGATGCGACAGTGAGAGCGTGGCAGAACCGCCCGAACTGCTGTCGCTGGTCCTTGCTCCAGGCCTTTCCGAGACGCACCGGTTTGCGGTCTCCGGTGGACTCGTCATTTGGTACGACGATCGGCACGCCCACCGAAAAATTTCCGTCGGTCCTGGCATCCAGTTGCACGTTCACCCCATCGATAGCAGCCGACACTGCGGGCGGCGCTTCGGTGATACTGAACTCTCGAAGCACTGCCTGCAGACGCTCCGACGGATAAACCTGATCGGCGTCACGCGAAAAGCTCGCGCGATCCGTGATGGTCATCCCGGACGGGTACTCGACGAAGATTTCGACGATTTCCATCCGGCCTCCTATCGGCGTTCGCCGTCCAGGCCGGCGGCAAGGCGCAAGCCCGTAAGCAGGGCATCATATCCCTCGCGGGATGTCAGCTGCTCGAGCGCGACCGCGTTGTCGGCACCGCCGGACAGGTCGGAACGGCCACGGCGCGTGCGGAACGACACAGCAACCTTTTTGCGGGTCGGTGCGTCAGCAACTTCCAGCATGACCGCGGGGGTACGGAGGGTAACTCGGCAACCGCGATTGCGGCGAGCCGGTTCGGCGACGATTTCGTGCTCGCCGGAGCGAAGACGAAGATCGCGTGCGACACGACGCAGCATCTGCGTCGCATGGTGGGTGATTGCGGCGTCACCAGCCGCTCCCGCACCGCGGCGGTCGGCATAGAACACCTTGGGAACCTTAAACATTGCTGCCTCGGAAAAGAAAAAGCGAGGGCCCTTTCGGGACACCTCGCGATGAAGGAATGGGCCGGCAACGCCGGCTATGGAATGGCGGATCAGTGCGTGACGCGCAGACCCGAGTTGGTGGTGATGAGAAGCACGTGATCGCCCGGCGCGAACGGCTGGTCGTCTGGTTGAGCCACGACGACGTTGCGACCGGTGTTGGTGCGCACAATGATTTCCAGGCCCGAGTGATGCGACAGGACCTGCGAGACCTTCTGCGTGACAAACCCGGATGCAGCACCCGTCAAGGCACCAGCGATGTAGCGGCCGGTGCCGTTGCCGATCGCGCGCGAACCGAGGAAAGCACCGACACCTGCGCTGATCAGCGACGTCAGCCCGGAGTTTTCCTGGGTGGCTTCGATCGTGATTGCGCGAGTGCGGACAACCGTACCTTCTTCGAGCGTGCCCGAACGCTGAACGTCATACCGCTGGTACGTGTTCGGCGAACCGAAATCGACACCGGCGCAAGCCGACAGCATGGATGCGAGAACGAGACTGACGATGATCTTGAACATTTGATTGCCTCACGGAGCGAGGGGCAACCATCCCGTCAGGGAGGTTGCCCTGACGGGAAAGAGATTTTTTAATCAGTGAGCAGCAGCACAGTGAAGACGCAGGTTCACGTCTCGCTCACGCGAGTCCAACCAGCGCACTGCGATGAGCAGCGCGGCCGACAGCGGCGCGAAAACGAAGACGAACCAGAAACCAACGCCCTGCAGGAAAGCGCCATATGCGTAGCAGTGTCCCGTTACGGACTCGAGCATGAACGCGGCGAACGACAGTTGATGCGAATCGACGTGCTCCAGATAGGCATCGAGAGCAGCCGGTCCAGATGCACGCAGCAGGTCAAGCTGACTTTTCGCTTCGAACGCACATCCAAAAATGACCAATAAACAGCCGGTTAAGGCGAGAAAGGCAGCAACGTTAGCAGCCGTGTTGTTGCGATTCGACATGGAACAGCTCCTTGAAAAATGCGGGAGCCGGTTCCCGTTGGGATTGGCTCCCAACGAGAGAAATATAGTTGCGTCAGGCCAAAGCGCCTGACGCGTTGAAGAGTTGCTGGTTACATCGAAATGCGAGTGAGGTAATGCAGCTCGACGCGATCGCTTTTTACGAGCTCGCGCTCGGCATCAAAGGGGATCTGAAAATCAAACTTCACGGTGGCCGTTCCGTCGCTCCAAAGATACAGAATGGAGCCGTGGAACTGCCGGATGGGCAAGGTTGCAACTGCTTGCGCGAAAACGCGTTGGTTTTCACGAAAGCCCCACTTTTCCGAGATACGTTCAGGATCGTTGGCGATTGCCAAGGACTTGACGAGCTCTGCCGACTGAGTGACTTGCTGCAGCATGGTGCGGCTCCTAAAAAAACGGGAGCCGGTCCCGTTGGGATGGCTCCCAACAGGGTTGACAGACGGGGTTGCCGTCGCGGAGGACCGGCATTTGCCGGTCAAAGGTATGAGCACTCCAGAATGTGGAGTGTTCGTTCGATGCGCAGAAGCGCGGGTGATATGTTGATTTTAGAGATGCGGCCTGTCCCTGCCGGTCGGAAACATCAAGAAAATCACCCTCCTTTCGCCGCGAGAGGCAGCACGCACGCTTGACTTTCCGGTACGTCTGCAAAGATGGATCAGCGGCTGGCCTTCAGAGTCTTGGCTCGCATGCCGTTACACCGGTTATCTGTTCCTAAACCGTATGAGGTCTTTAAAGATGCAAACTCGCGACAACGGCCTGTTGCCGGCCACTGTGTTGGCAGTACTTCTCGTGTGCCTCCTCGGATTCTCGCGCTGGGTCGGCGCCAGCTTTTCTTCCGTCGTGACAGCTGCCACATCGCTTTTCATCCTCGGCAGCGTTCTCGGCGCCGCCTGGTACTTTCTCAGGGCCTTTGGATGGTCACTCTCGGCAGGGTTTTTCGCCTTCGGATGGCCGACTACCTGGCCGGTTTTAACCAGCATCGCGAACGGCGGCTACGATTCCGACTCTTCATTCCGTCCGTGGGCCCAGGATTCTTTCATCGACAGCGGGTGGATGAGGTGGGGCGTCGAATTTATTTTTGTTGCCCTGCTCTGTCTTGCCCTCGTCCATGAGTATCGTCGCCGTCGTTACTGGTAAAAAAACCCAAAAAAAAAGCCGCTCCCCGAAGAGAACGGCGCTGCTTTCAGTTTCTTGCTGTGACTGTTAGACGACCAGTCGACGAGCGCGGCCCGCCCAACGGCGAAAATTCCGCGCTCGCAACCCATCTTGTGCCGCCCCGTCGAGGCGACGTCAATGCATCAGGACTCGCTCGCCTTCAGCAGGTGAAGTGACCAGAATGACAGTACAACCCCCACTGCAAAAATCGCAAGGCAAAGCCGCAGGTCATGCACGACAAGACCGTCAACGAAGGCAAGTGCACTCAGAAACGGTTTGAGCGTGTACTCCTTCACCATGCCGCGGAGGCGTGGCATCCACGTCGGCTCCGCCTGTTCGGTGATAGCACGGACCACCCGCTCGATACCGCAAAACATTGAGCCGACCGCCGCCAGCGCGAACCAGATGCCCACACCTTTCATGCCGCCCAGCCACCACATCGCGAAGCGGTAAGGAAGTTCATCCGCCAGCGTAGCGGCCGCATCCGGATGCAATCCAATCGCGCCGAGCAGGCTGCCGAATGCAAACATGGGTGCAACGGCGTACAGCAACATCACGAGGGCCATTGCTGCGGCCCGTACATCACGGTCAAACAGTTTTTTGTACATCGGAACTCTAGGTGAAAGTCGGGCCAATCGCCCGAAGAAAAAAAAGCCGCTTTCCCGTGTATAGGAAAGCGGCGCTATCATGCAGCTGCACTTTTCGAAGCTGATCGCTTTCGCGTCTTCTTCGGCGGTGGCGCCTCGTATCCGAAACGCAACCATGCAGCAGGGTCAGTCGCGACCGGATTCGTTCTCCCCGTTGCGAGGTTCACGAACACAGCCGACCAGTCGAGCGAACCGGTTCGAAACAGCGTCCACAACAGATTGAACGCCTGCACCGAGATCGCCTGATTGATGACCAGCGACTGCTTTCGCAGCGCGTCAGCCATCGAGCACGAAGGCATATCGTCGCCCTTGTCGTTCTTCGCGTTCAGCAGGTCGGGAAACAGGTCGCCCACATGGGGCAGCCTGTCGTGCCGTGCCTTGCCGAACTCGCCGAGAATGACCTGGCCGCGATCCGTCTCGTTGCCACAGTCGAGGTAGTAGGCGCACGACCCGCGGTTCGCCGCCTGCACGATTGCGTGCCGCGCGCGCCGTGTGTCGACACAGCCGATCACGAGGTCCGCGTGCAGCCGGACACTCGAATTGACTCGCCGAGCTTCAGCAACCCAGCGCGTTCCCATCAAGTTGTTCAGCCGGTTCACGAGCAGCAACGCCTTGTACTGGCCGACGTCGTTCGGATAGAACCCTTGTCGACCGACGTTCGTCTCGCTGACCGTGTCGTCGTCAAACACCGTGCACTCGATTCCGCCCGGATGCCCAAGCTCGATCATTGCGTGGTGCAGACGCGCGAGGCTGGGCAGCAACGCACTGCCCGTGCCGCCCGCGCCGACAACAACAACCTTCCAGGCTCGCGTAAGCATGTGCTGCGGAATCCGGTGTTTGATGGCGGTACTCATGCCGTCACCTCCGAATCCAGCGCCACACGCCACGTTTCAGGAATCCCGCCCTGCTTCTCGAAAATCCCCTTCACGCATAGCCGGAACGCCACAGACGGCGCACGTTCGCAATCACCGAACACGAGCGCGAGCTTCACGTCGTGCCGGTCATCGTCGTTGTCCGTCCGCGAGAAGAAGGCCGAGCCCGAGCCATGCGAATGGCAGTCCACCACTACGCTCTCGCCTTCATCCAGCACAGGCCGTTCGTACCTCAGATGGCCCGGACCGTGCGACAGCGACGGCAGCGGCACCGTGCGGAACTGCCGCGTATGCCGATTCCAGACGATCCAGGCGCCCGCCTCGTTGGGCAGCGCGGCCCGCGCAATCTGGTAAAAGGCGGACACACGCTCAGCCGGTATAGCGCCACAGAGCAGCTCCGTCGATTCGTCAACATCGCCGTACGGAATTGCGGTGGGTGCGTCATACTGCGCGACGCGGCGAACCACGCGAATCCACGGCCTCAGTACTTCGAGCCAGATACCGTTGGCAGCGATCAACAGCCGTTCGCCGTAGGCGGTCATGGGTTCCACCGCCTCACTGCGCGGCACCATGACCGACGGGAACGACTTCTGCAGAGCGGTGTCGAGCGCGTTCATGCCACACCTCCGACACGACCGTTCACCAGCGCCCGCACCGCAAACTTCATCGGCACAAGGCACTCAAGCGGAAACGAGTCACCGAATTTGCCGTCCAGCATGTCGCGCCAAAAGGCATATTCACCGTCCGTGTACGCCACGCGTTTGCCGCCGGCGTTCGGATGGGTGAATGCCGACTCGAAGAACCCCGCTTCCCAGCGAGGGATCGACGCGACATCCACGCGCTTCGGAACGCGTGCCGTCCCAATGCAGATGCCTCCGTTGTCCCAGGTGTTGAAATACGGCGGTTCATACAGCTTCGTGTCCGCAGCCGGCCGATCGTTTCCAGCGACCGCAAAGACGCGGAACCCGGCATTCGCCGCCTGGAACACGAGACCAGGATGCGGCACGATGGCCGAACGCTCGCCAAGGGTTTGGCATTTGAAGAACACGCGACGCATGCCCGGCGGGCACCACCACGTCACCGCGGAGGGGGAGATTCCCAACACTGTGGGCGGCAGAAATTCCGCTTTCGGTGCTGCATGCTCCGCCAGCTTCGTGAGCGCCGAGATGAGTGCGTCGCGTTGCAGCGGCCGTCCTGCGCCGATTGTGGGACGACCTTTCACATGGGCAACGGGGTGCGCCGTTGCGAACACCGTTTCTTCGTCCTTTGCGCCATACAGCAGCAACGCGGACTGCAGCGATACATCCGCACTGGCGCGGCCAGTCGAGATACCAGACATGGAAAACTCCTTAAACAATATGCGTCACGAGCGCCAGCAGGCTGTCGAGACGTTTCAGGATGGAAAACCCGAGCGTCCATTCGGCGTACTGCCGTCGGATCGCGCGCGCGTTCGAGACCAATCCCGTCTACGCGGGTTGCGGGATTGTCATCGATGGCAACGAGTTCATCAGTGACATCCTGGACTGTCATTTCGATAGTGAATCCCAGAGCGGTGAAGCCACGACATACCACGGCTTTATCGCGTTGGGCAACATCTGCGCCTGCCGCTGCATCGACCGAGCCGAAGGGCACGGATCTCCTGTCGCTTCTCGGATAAGGAGATTTCCCATGTCTATCGCCGTCGCCGCAGTGACCCGCGAATTCGCCTACAACGGTATGAACCTGCCCGATCCGGGCGTCACGTTCACACCCGATCAGGTTCGCGATCTCTATACCGCGCAGTATCCGGAACTTACGACGGCCGCCGTAGACGGGCCTGAAATCAAGGGGACGGTCATGCGCTACACGTTCGTCCGCGCTGCGGGAGCCAAAGGTTCCCATGCGTAAGGGTACGAGGCGTTAAACAGCCTTTTACGGCGCGTGCCGTGCATCAGCCCGTTCAGCCTGAGCAGTTCGGTGCAGACGCGCCGGACCGTTCCCCGACTTCTGGAACGCAGGGCGAGCAGCTCTTCGTCGTCGAGCGCAGGACGTAGCCGCCAACGACCGCCTGAATACACGGAAGGCTCCGCGTCGTCGGGACACAGCATCGGTCGTACCGTCGAAGGCAGATACGCCTTTCGGGCCTCTGCGTCTTCGCCAAAGCGCTCCTTGAGCATCTCTTCCGCATCGGCGTCAGTGATGCTTTCGTCGCCTTCCCAGTACCAGCACGCAAACTCGTACATGAACCAGTCCGGCGTGCGCATCCAGACGGTGCGCCAGGCGGCACGATTGATGACAGACATGACCGTACGCAGGAGCAACGGGTGCGCCGCGCGTAGCTTGCTAACCATCGGCCCGAAAGAACAGACGCACTCCTCCGGTGACTCCAGCGCGAAGAACAGAGGCGAAGGATCTTCGTCGTCGCTTGCGGTGCCGGTGTACTGGAGAACGTCCCGGACCGCACAACTGTCGAAGAGACGGGGCTGTATCGTGATGCGCGCCAGCGCGCCTGTGTGGCGCTTCGCCCAGGCGAAGAAGGCCTGCTGGAACGCGTCACCGGCATCGATCGGATCGTTCACGTCCGCTGCGCGCAGCGGGCCGTGCAGGAAGTGCTTTCTGACGATCCCCGTCAGTGACACGTCCTCGCGCCACTTCACGCGTGCGACTTCCGGAACATCGTCGCCGACGCTCGGAAGCGTCAGAAAATCAGCGGCAGGTCCACGTCGGGCAAAGGGAGCGCGTGGCGGTTGCCACGTCCCACCGGCGCGGAGAGCGAACTCCGAATCAGTTGCTGAAGGATCGAAGAGCATGAGCGGGCTTCCTCGTCATATAAAAAAACCGCCCTTTCGGGCGGTTCCTGGTTGAATGCGCCGCCCTTACTGGACAGGGCTTTGAGCAAGGCGTCCGATTCAGCCGGTGTCGAATCCGACGCTTGCGCATCATCATCGTCAGCGTCTTCATCGTCACCCGCAGTGCTGTTCGATGCCGGCGCCGAAAGCGCCTTTTTCGAACTGCCCTGCAGCGTCTTTTGTGCCTTGCCGACCTGTGCCTTTTTCGCTTCGTCAAGAATTGCCGTCGTGACGGCGACCTGCTCCTCGAGCGACTTGTGCGAACCTGTGTAGGTCAGCAGCGCGTTGGCAAAGCCCTCATCGAGCTCTGCTGCCGTTGCCGTAAGCATGAGCGGCTGACGTAACGCCGGGTTCGATGCGCCTTGCGGCACCACGAACACGGACAGTTGGTCACCCGAGGCCTGCAAGGTCATGGCGACCTTGCCCGCCGCGCGAACGAGCGCTTCCAGTTGCTGAAACATGAATAACTCCAGAAAAAAGGAACGCCGCGCGGTGGCGGCGTATACATATAGAGAGGAACGGGACGCAGAACGCGCCCCGCGATTTCAGAACTTCAGCACCTTCGGCAGCTTGCCCGTGTAGTCGAACCCTTCGACCTTGAGCAACGCCTCGATGACTTCCGGCTTCGATTTCGCGAACACCTTCTTGAAGTTGTCGCCAAGTGCGGCCCGAATGCCAAGCTCCTCGGCGAGCACGAGCATTTCCGACTTCGTGATCAGCTCCAGAAACTCCTTGTCGAGCTTCCAGTGCTTTTTCAGATCCAGCTTGTGCGCCTTGCACAACTTCGTCAGGTAGGTCACCTCCAGACCTTCGATCGCGGCAAACAGCATCGCGATCATCAGGTCCGCCTGTTTGCTTTCGCCCACCGCTTGCACGGCGTCGACAGCTTTGGGCAGGTCGGCCAACGGCGCTTCGCTGTCGGCAATCTTCTCGAAGAACTTGCGGAATGCGCCGTCATCGATCTGACGGGCATGACCACTCAGCACGACTGCAATCAGATACTGGCGAGCCAGTTCGTGATTCATGCCGATGTCCACACGCAGCGCCTTGCGCCACAGCTTCACGCGATACGCCTTTACCCGCTCGGACTCGGCGATTACCGTGACCGACGGGTTCGTGGACGCGGGGGCACTGGCCGACTTGCTGCCGGTCCCGCTCGCGCTCTTCGCCGCGGGCGCTGACTTCCCACCATCGGCCTGTTGGGGCTGCTTCGCAGCCTTTTCAGCTTTGATGCGGGCCGCCACCTTCTGCATGTTGCAGACGGTGTCGAAGCATTGGCCGCGATAGACCTTGCCGATCGAATCCGGCAGGCCGCTCACTGCCGCGCCGTAATTAGCGCAACCATGACAGGCTTGCGCCTGTTCGAGGCCGACGCCATTCGTCCCTTCGACCGCCAGCTGCACCCGCGTGTTGTTGTCACCAGCCCGCACGATGCGCACGGCCTGGAACTCATCGCGCAGCCCAGCGGCTGTCGCCTCAAGCTGCTTCTCTGTTTTTTCGTTGAAGCAGGTCCGGTTGGTGCAGTTGCCGGTGCCAATCGCTTCGCCAAACATCTGCGCCTGCGTCGACGAGTTGTGCGGGCAACCCGCGCAATCCGCCTTGTCGAAAATGGCGGAGGCCAGTGCGCACGACGCCGATTCAACCAGCTTCTTCACGTCGGCGACGGACCGCTTCTCCGCAACAACGACGGGCAGGACCCTGTCCTGATTCTCTTTCGAGAGCGCCGCCAGCAGTTCGGCGTGAGCGATATTGATCTTTCGCTCGCTCAGCGCATCCAGTACCGCCTTCGAGCAGTTCAGCAGCGCGAGGCGGCTGTCCAGTGTCGAGCGCGACCACCCAAGTATCTTGGCGGTCACGTCACGATCGCCGCCGTGCAGACCGAGCAACTCGGCAGCGTCTACGGCTTCCTCCGAAGGCGAAAGGTTGTCGCGCTGGATGTTTTCGGTGAGCGCTATACGGCGCGCTTCGACTTCGTCGACGTCCTTTACAACGATGGGCATCGGGAAGTTTTCACCGTGAGCGTCCATAGCACCGCGATAGCGGCGACCACCGGCGATCACCTCGTAGTCAAACTCGTCCTCCGTTACGGGGCGGACGATGATGGGCGTATCGACGCCGTGGGCACGAATCGACTCAGTTAGCTCCGCCATCGCCTTCGGGTCGAAGTACGTACGCGGGTTACGGCCGAGCTTGATGCGCTTGAGGGGAGCAGTAAGTTGTTGTTGCATTGCAGGTTCTCCGGAGACGGGAACCTTCCCCCGGTCGGGAGTGGTTCCCGAAGGGGTCAAAGATGGATGCCGGGATCACCGGCGCAACGATGCGTCAACGACGCTAGAAACTACTTAAAGGTGTGGGCACTGAAACGTTTCGTGACCCTTGAAGCAGAATGAGCACATGCCCGACATTTCCTCTTCCGATTCGTAAGCCAACACACCGCTGCGCCACGCCTGTAAAAGGCTGGGTTCATCGGCAAAGTAGATCGGAACCGGGAGATCGCTGGTCGCACTAAGAGTGGCATCGCGAAGACCCAGGGCCTGCGCGTCTGCGATGACCAGACTTACACGGTCGGTGGCGGGATCGGTAATGCTGGCAAGTTTCGCGAGCGCTAACGCGGCGCGTACTTCGAGATAGGCATTCGACATACAGGTTCTCCGGATGGGAACCTGCCCTGTCGGGATGATTCCCGAAGGGGTCAAAGATGGATGCCGGGCTAACCGGCGGTTCGATGCGTCAGAGACGCGGTAGACGGAACAAAGATAACGCCTAACCGGCGGCTAAGTCGGATCGTAGCCATGTCGTTCTGTGAGCCAAGGAGTTGGTAGAATGTTTTGTCTTCCTAAGACCGCTTGGCCTCCGACTTGAAAGTCATCAGGTGCGACGTGGACCGGCAGCAACCCTTCCGCGACAAGCCACCGGGTCAACTGATCGGCAAATTCACCGTCTGACCAAGGGCGATCCATGCCGTCATGCTCTGCCCGGGCAGAGACGGCTGCGTCAATTGCGAGCACGGCTTACTCAGTAAAGCCAAACGTCTCTATGCAGTTCATTCTGCCAATCCTCGATCCCGTTCCCATAAATTCTTGCCCCGTCTTTGATGATTTCTCTTTTCGATTCAACACCCCACCAGTGTAACTCTCGTAGAGCTTTACGAGACAACAGCGCATAGAGGCGGCCGCATCAGGTGACGCCGTGCCGGCTGCTTCCGACAATCCCCAAAATTAAAAAAGCCCGGCGCAATGCCGGGCTGTTGCATAAATAACGCATAGATCGGTCCGGCTACATCAGCCACCCGATGCGCCCCGCTCATGCACGAGTGCGCTGTACCAAGGCGCGGCGCAATGCGGTGCGGCTCACTTCAACTACGTGCATCAGTGGTGGACTATACGGACGATGTCATACCGCCGTGCCGCGCAATGGGCACCAATAAGGCAGCTTTCCGGCGCGCGTCTTGAGCCGGCCGCCCTAGGATGGTTATCCACAGAATCTCTGGGTAACCCTGTGGATTGTTCGCCGCGAGCGCCCGCCGGAAGGCGGTAACCGGCCTTGCACGTGAAAGCGGCACGAGAGAGTGGCCCGAGAGAGCAACCCGATCCGGCTCAGGTGCCTAACCCGGAAAGCTTCGGAAATTTATATAGCTTTCGCTGTTATACCGCGCAGATCAAAAGCTTACGCAAACGTCCAGCTTTCGCATGTCTCCCAAAGCGCCGAGCGATCGACAATGAGATGCGCGCCTGTTCGCGCGCTTAAGGAGCCATCTCATGCCCAAGGCCGCCGATCATTCGAATGCCACATCGCCGCTTCATCGACGCCGCGTCATCTATCAGACCGACGTGACCAGCTTTGGCGAGGGCATCGTGACGGCGCACGACGAGCAGACAGGAACCGTCATTGTGATGGACGTCGACGACGGCTCGTTCTGGCGAGGCGCGGACAGCGACGTCGAAGTCATTGTTTAAAACGGATCACCAGCCCATGTTTAATCCTGTTGAAAGCGGCGCCATTCTCGCCACAATCGCCTGCGCTGCCCTCTTCGTCTGGAATGTGGCGACCCTTGTTGTCCAGCACTTGCACTGGCCGAAGTGGACCGCCCTCGCGATGACGTTCAGTGTAATCGGCGCCGTCATCGCGGCAAGCCTGATCATCTCTCTTCGTGACGAACTCCGCGCGCGCCGGAAGCGCCGGGAGCAAGCAGCAATGGAACAGCGATATCCGCAGTGCCATGTCACCCGACTTTCGAGCGGAAAGTGGTTCCTTACTGATAAGGCAACCGGACGCGAGCTTCGTCTTAACCGCGACCTCCCTTGATCTTCCCCCCGCCGTCATGTCGCCTGATTTCGCCCGAACGAACGTCGGCGAGCCTGAAACGGCATATCACTTCAAGCCTGTGGCCGCCAGCGCGCGGCCATTTTCTATGGAGATGCGACATGTACAACGTATCCTTTGACGGTGAGACCGTGCCGCTCGGCGACGTGCAGGACAACCCTGCGCGTTATGTAAAACGTCTTGAACGCGCGAAGGTCACGCCCGGCTATGCCGTCTGTCTGTGTACAACTGGTACAGCGCCGCTGCAGCTTGTGATCCGCCGATACGGCTCTTTGCTTCACCTCGCCGGTTGGCCAGAAGACGGCCATCGTCATAAGCCAGACTGCGACTTCTTCAAGGACCCGAACGTCGTGAAGGCAACCGACGTTGGCGACTCCACTGCTGCGATTCTCGCGACGCCCACAGGTCTGAACGTGAAGCTCGACGCCGCGTTAACACTTCGCGAGACCGCTGGCGGTTCACGCGGTGCTTCCCCGTCGACTTCAACCAGGCAGAGCCGCCGTTCTGCGACCCTCCTGGCGTTCCTCCAGACATTGTGGACTGAAGCAGGCCTCAATCGATGGATCGGTGCAGCCACCTCGCGGCACTGGGGACACTGCAACAGCCAGCTGCTCGCGGAGATCGGCACAGCGCTGATAAATGGCGCAGAAGCGCAGAGCGTCCTGCATATCATGCGTCGTTTTGATGAGGCGCATCGTTCCGAGATCAACGCCGAGTTCGATGCGTTCATTTCACGCCTGACAACGGAGAAGGGGATGACGCGCCGAGGACTCGTTCTGGGCGAGGTCAGCGAGGTGGCGCCTACGCAATACGGACACGCCATTGCCTTGCGCCAGAGCGCTCGCAAGTATTACGCGAGCACCGGCCTCATCGAGCACGCACAACGCACGCATGCCCATGCGTGGCGTGCGTTCGGTGATCGGAGCGCTCGCGTCGTTGCGCTCCTTCTCGTTGAGCGAACGTCAAAGGGCCATCTCAAGGTCGTCGACCTCGCAACGATGCTTTGCTCACAGGCATTCGTGCCCTGCGACTCGATACACGAGGTCGCTATGGCGAACCTGCTTGTTGCCACGCGCCGCAATTTCGTCAAGCCCGTGCGCATGTCGCCGGCAGACGACATGCTTCCCGATTTCATCCTGCGCGATACCGCTCCGGAGACTCACATTGAGGTTTACGGGATGAACGGCGTCGCTTCGTATGAGGCACGAAAGAGTGAAAAGCAGGCACTGCGCGCCGCGCGCCGCATTCCCGCCGTCGAATGGAATATCGAACGGGAAGCCCTGGAAAACGTCGTGCTCCCGCCCTCGCGCATCGCATCGCCGGCCTGACGGCGCGCCCGCCTCGATTACACACCCGGCAACATTCTAAACAGGAGACGCCATGTCGCCACAACTCGCCGAGATCTTGCAGGATGCCTTGAACTTCACCCGTTACGCGGCCTCGCCATTTGTCCTGAACGGGAGACCAGACTCCATCCGCCTGTGGCTTGGCGTGCTGCGGGAGCAGCTGGCCTGTCTCATCGCGAAAGTGGACCGCGCGACGGACGCTGTTGCGCTTTCTCCCGAAGGCGACGCATGGACCGACGAAGAACGGGTGTTGAGCCACGAATGGGTCAGGCGTCACTACCCGAACGAGACGGCCTCGACACAGGCCGCGCTACGCATGGCCTGGCGCGATGGTCAGCGTCTCAGATCTGCGCACCCGGATTCGCCGCGCGCGTCCGCAGGCACGCAGTTTGAGCGGCTCACTCTGGAGGCATTGCGCAAGCTGGTCGCGTCGGACGACAAAAACTCCGAATGGAGCAGGTCCGCGCACGAGTTTCTGCAGGCGCTGCCGGCCGGTCACTGGTTCAGGTACCTCGAGATTAACCGCACTGTGATCCGCGATGTGTTCCTGAAGCACGGCGTGTTCCCCGTGCAATCGCCCCGCGACATCCCCAACTCGGCGTGCGAGGCTGTCGAGGAATTGCTGAACCATGCCGAAGAAGCGGACGAGTATAAGCACCTCTATCGAGATGCCGCCCGGGACCTTGCCTCCATACGGCAGGCGCTGAACATCCCGAACGATGAGATCGGGATCGTCGGCGGAGTCGGACTCATCCTTGAAACGATCGCAAACCTCAAGCGTCCACAACAGACTGTAGCCTGACCGGGTCGCGCGCCGTCGCGCGCGCTGCCTTGACTTTTCGTGCCGCACGCCATGATGCCTCTAAGCCCTCTTCGAGCGGCAACCAACCAACGAGGCATCCATGCAAGGCAAATCGTTATTCCTGGAGCGCGCTATTTCACGCGCGCTCGACTGGGCGGGTCGCTATCCGGCGCTTGGCTGCGCAGCCCACGATCCACAGTCCATCTCCAACGGCCGGCAAGTAGTGGCCGCCGCCCTCACACCCGACGGAATCCGCTGCGTCTTTTTCAGCGCTGTCGGCTCCGTGCTCGACTTCACTGCGACATGGGCCGAGCTCGAGCGCGCAAAAACGTGGTGGTACTTCGTCCAGCGCTGGTATTTCTGGGTTGTACCCGACACACAGACACTCGATCGCCTGAACGTCACTGGCTTGCCGCTCCACCACGCGATCGTGCCCATGCAAAGCAGTTCGCTTGACGCAGTCACCTATAGGGTATGGCTTGGCAGCATTGAAGCGGGGGCACGACTGCGCGGATCGCTGGCAGCCGTCCACCTCGAACTCGAAGCGTAGGACGATCGCCATGGGTGCGCTTACCGCAATCGAATGGACGGACATGACGTGGTCGCCTTGGGAAGGGTGCCAGAAAGTTGGCCCGGGCTGTGACCACTGCTACGCGGAGTCGATGAACCACTGGCTGCGCCGCGGCGAGAACTGGGGGCCCGGCTCAAAGCGACGCACGTACAGCGACGCGCATTGGGAGAAGCCCGTGCGCTGGAATGAATCGGCCGCCCGCGGCGGTCAGTATCGGAAGGTGTTTCCCAGCGTTTGCGATCCGTTTGACAATGCCGCGCCGGCGGGTGCGCGCGAGCGATTCGGCCAGCTCATCCTCGCCACGCCGCACCTCATCTGGGATGCTGCTGACCAAGCGCATCGGGAACGCGTCCACGATGCTCGGCGCGATGTTCCCCAACGGCACCCCTGACAACGTGTGGCTCGGCGCGACGATCGTCAATCAGACTGAAGCCGACCGGGATATTGAGAAGCTGATCGACGCGCCCGTTGGCACCCGCTTCCTCTCGATGGAACCTTTGCTCGGTCCCGTCAGCCTGTACGACTGGATTGGCCCTTGGGGTAAGCCGAACGAACTGCAGGCTCCGCCCATGATCGACGGCATCTTCGTCGGCGGCGAGAGCGGCCGGGGCGCGCGCCCAATGCATCCGTCGTGGGCGCGATCGTTGCGCGACCAGTGCGCCGCCGCCGGCGTTGCCTATCACTTCAAGCAATGGGGAGAATGGGCGCCGGGTAATCTATCTGCTGGTAGCGATTTGATCGGGCGCGACCGATCGAAGATCAGGAGCGGCTTTTTCGACTACAACGACCACTGGAATCCCCAAGGCCCGAACCCGTTCCGTCAGACAATGGACCGGATCGGTAAACAAGCCGCTGGGCGGATGCTGGATGGCCGCATCCATGATGATTTTCCCCAGACTTTCCGTCGTTCTAATGTCCGGAATGTAATTCATGCTTTTCGCGTGTCCGGTGTCCAACGATAATTGTGAAAATATCAACGCGGAATACCGGCACATGTACGAACAACTCTATCCGTGCGACCACTGTGGTGGCCGCGCCACCGTCGGTCTATCGCAACGCGTGGTTGCGGAGATCGGCGAACCCGGCTTTGACTATGGCCAGTTCGGGCGGCATGCGGGGCCGCCCAGGATCGGCGACACGCTCAGACGCCCTCCGTACGCTGCGCAAACAGAACGCCTCGCCTGCATCTATTGCGCAGACTGCGGCATGTCGACGCCATGGTTTGCCTATGCTGAAAACGAGGCCGACGCTTTGAAAGAAGCGGCTCCCGTCTGGAACAGGCGCATCAGCCGGCCGGCGATTACTGAAGGCGACCTGCGCGACCTCATCGAAAAAGAGCTTGGCGCATGCGACACACAGATGGTCATAGACATGCTCTCCCGCAATAATGACGACTGGGAGACTCGCGGACCCATGTTCAAAATGCTGGCACAGCGTCTGGTCGACGCCTCGGTTTCGACCATCGACAGTTGGCCAATCGAACCGGTACTGCGCGACGCCGCTCGCTACCGGAAGCTCGTTCAACTCGTGAAGTGGCTCGACGTTGACGGCCACCGATACATCCAGTTTCCGACGATTCCAACACCGCAGGAACACTCCGACCTGATGTTCGAGGACCGGATCGCCGTGGCGATAGACGGAATGCCCGATCGCGACAGGTGGTGATCGCGTGTAGGGGTCTCTCCCGCCGACGAGTGCGTTGTCCGTCGGTCTGCGGTTACCCACGAAAAAAAAGCCGGCTGCTACGAGCCGGCTTCAAAAAAGTTCCGGCACATTCCGAGGGCCGATGCCAGAACCTGAGAGACGATTCATTGTGCGGCAACGTCGGCCCCCGGCTGGGACATATGGCACACAATATTGCTGCTCATTCCACTGGACGAACGAATCATAGCCCTTACTTTTCGCCGTCGCCAAGAATCCGGTAGAGCGCCTGCCGCGAAATGCCCAGTGCCTTCGCGGCGCGACTCTTGTTCCCAGCCTCCGCCCCCAAGGCGCCCCGCGCTTCGTCTACCGTCGGCAGCTTCCGCTGCATCCGGTCCTGCATCGCGAAGGTCGACAGGTATGCGCCCGACTTGGTCAGACGCGAGTGACCGGCCGCTTCGACGACGCGGCGCATTGCCTCTTCGTGAAGTTGCCGGTCGGGGCGCTCACCAGCTCGCTTGATCGGAGCCTCCACACCAGTCGTCTCTTTATAGAGCGTCTGCAGATACTCATGTCGAAGACCGTGACTCGTGATGCCCATGCCTCTTTTGGTGACGCCGTGCTTTTCAAGCACGTAGTAATACCAATCACGCCACTGGCTTAACGTCCGGTCGGCCGGGACCGTCGACCCGGTCAACCCGTTAGTGAGCCTCGCCGCCTCTACGAGTATTCCAATCTTCGTCTCGATAGGGACCTCACGGGGCCTGCCTCCCTTCGTGCCACGCGTCACCTCCAGCATTCTTGGGTTACGCGCGGCTTCCGCCGGTCGAAGCATAAAACTCTCTTCGATGCGCAAGCCAAAGGCCGCCTGCAACTTGAGTTGCACAGCCGTATACGGACACGTTTGAGCGATCTCATCGATCTTCGCAACCGCGTCGACACCGTGGGCCGCCCATGATTTATCTTCTGTTGCCACGTAACTTCGCTTAAGGCCTAGCGCCTCCCGGTCAGCGTAGTCGTCAAGGGAGCCGACCAGGTTTGTCTTGCCCATCCATTGCGCGAGCGCGCGAAGGTACGTCAGCTTGTTCTCGATCGTGCCGCCGCTCTGTCCGGCCTTGATCCAAGCACCGACCAAAAACTTCACATGCTTCTCTTTCAGCGACCATGGCGTCTGGAGCGCGAAGCCGCCTTCTCGCAACTCCTTGAACGCCTTGCAAAGCTTGGCCGCGCGGTACTCCTGCGTCTTGATCGACAACGCCCTGTTGCTGATCCGTGTGGTGCTGTGAACGCGTGAGACGTTCTCGTCGAAAAGTCTAAGCAGCGCATCCCGGAATTCAGGTCCAAACCCGTATCCATTAACGATTGCGCGCACGTTCAGTATTGCGGCCATCCGATACCTCCGCCGCGGCGCTGCGCCGCGATGCCTTGTTGTTGCGTATTCGCCCGGTCGATCGCAGCATCCCTACCTGATGCCGTCACCCGACCACCCGGGCTTGCCTGTTCGCCGCTACTGTGCGGCTGCGCCGTATCCCCGTCGCGAGGGTCCTGCCTTCCGAGCCTTTAGCGATTCCATCCGATCGGCCAGTTGCATGGGAAGAACATGCAATCCGACCGTCCAACCTGCCGCCTGCCAGCCTGAATCGCGCTTCGCGCAATCCACCACTGACGTATTCCGCGCTTGGCATCTCTGCCGTCGCGCTGCGCGGTACGCTACCCGCGCGATGCAGCTTCGTGGCTACCCTGCCAGCACGACGCTTTCGCGCCCCCGAGCCGTGTTCCGCTTCGCGGATCTCCGACCGGTGCTAAATGCCGGGTAATACCTGTACGCGTTTTGTGTACGGCCGCGCGCGCCGTGTCCTCTTCCGTCAGGGAATCGCGATGATCCGGCGTGTGCCGATCCCGCAAGGCTTCCCCCGCCCCCAAGCCCGCTCATCTCCGCCGCCGTGTATCGGGCTTCGTGAGCGCACCCAGCCGTAGCTGTAAGGGCGTGTACAGACGCTGCTGAGATGCGGAAAGCTCTGGTGTCCAGACACTCCACATTTCCTCAACGCGCCACAACTCGGCTAACCGCCGCCAATCGTATGGATATCGCACTGTCCAGTGGTCCTCAACGTGGACCAACTTCGACTTGATTTACTTCAGAAAAAGGCCGCATCACTGTGCGGCCCGGTCAGTGGGGTACTTCTGGTCCCTTGCGGGCGTGGGAATAGACGTGCGGGTGCCTTGCACTCGCATTCGATGCGTCGGAGACGCGGTAGGTATGCCAAGGATAAGGCTACTCGCGCAAGCGGCGCACGCCGAAAGATGGGCAGAGCCGGTCGGCTTTCGTCGACTTGACTTCGCTACACGCTCGCTAGACTGAAACCAGGTAGAACTGACAGAAAACTGTTAGTTCGCTCCGACAGAACCGGCGCGACGTCCAAACTGACACTTTAGTGTCAGTTATCTGATAGTTCGCCGGTCCCATGCGTCCGATCCGATCCAAACTGATACTTTACTGTCAGTTTTCTGTCACTTCGGCGCGTGGCCAACTTAAACGCATGGAGTCATTTTGAAAACTTCGGTCTTTGCAGTCGACGTCGGTTACGGCAACACGAAATACGCGCACCGCGCAGCGAGCGGCAGCATCGCCACCGGCATGTTCCCGTCTCTCGCACCGCTTGCCGCCAGTCGCTCGCTGTCGGGCTATGGGGATAGCGTGCTGGTCTCCCGGAAAGTCACAACCATCGTCATTGACGAGATCGAATACGAAGTGGGGCCCGACGTCTCACTCACCGCCGCGTATGGCAACACGGGCCGCGCACTGTCGAACGATTTTGTCCGGTCCGATAACTATAAGGCCCTGCTGCTGGGCGCAATCTTTTTCGCGGGCGTCACGCATATTGAACGGCTGGTGCTCGGACTGCCTGTTCACAACATGAAGAAGTACTCGGGCGAGCTGCGCGATCGCTTCACGGGGGATTTCAGCTACGGTGCGGGGCGAGTCAAAATCGATAAGGTGGTCGTAATCCCGCAGCCGCTTGGTTCGCTCGTCGCAGCGTCAGCTAACCGCCAGAGTGAGTTCGGCCGCGACAGTGCGCACCTTGTCATCGACGTCGGCTATTTCACGACCGACTGGGTCTACGCCAACGGATTCACGATGGACGATAAACGCAGCGACGGCATCCCCGGCGGCGCATCGCAAATTTACCAGCGCATCGCCGCGCTGATCTCGCGCGATCAGGACGAACAGGTCGAGGACATCGAACGTATCGACAAGGCGCTGCGCGAGCGTAAGCCGTTCCTCTTCTATAGCAACAAGATCGACCTCGCGCCCTATCTCGAGCAGTCGCAGCCGGTCATCGCCGGCGTCGTCAAGGAAATGCAGAACAACGTCGGCCAGCTCGCCGGCGTCGACTCGATCATCCTGTCTGGCGGCGGCAGTGCGCTCTATGCGCCCACTATCCGTAAGGCATTCCCGCGTGTGACACTCGAAGTCATCGAGGCGCCCTGCACTGCGAATGCCAAGGGCTTCCTCATCGTTGGTGAAGCTGGCCTAACCCGCGAGCGCGCGGCCGCAAAAGCATGAGCGAAAAGTTCGACTTGAAGCTGGTCATCGACGCGGTGACCACGCCTCTCCTGCATGCCAGGCTGTGCCAGTCCACCTCGTACAGGGAGCGCGCAGCGCTGCTGCGCTCTCTAGCCGAGGCAGCACTGCGAGGATCTCACGTCACGTCGGAACCTGAGCGGCAAATTGCGGTGCGTCATGTCGAAACCGCCGCAACGGCCGAGCGCAACTATCAGCCGCCTGCCGCTGCGCCTCCACTGGCCACCCGCGATGCTATCGAATCGAACGTCGAGGAAGTTCGGATTCACCCAGTCAACGAGAACGATGGCCCGGGATCGCACGACGCAGACCAGCTCGCTGACGCGTTCGGCGCGTTTTTCTGAGGCGCACTTGACTTTGCCGCAATGATGCGAAGATGGGTCATGGCTTCAATGTTCATCACGCGCGGCGCGGTGCATCGAAGCATCAATCACCACCGAGGGAAAGAATATGCTGGAGTTTATTGACATCGTGCGCCACGGTCTGCCACTGACCGAGCCGCGCTCGTGGCTCTTTATCGCGACCGTCATTGCGGCGGGCGTCGCGGGCTGGAAGAGCCTGAGTATCGTCGAGCACTTCGCAAAGAACAAGGACGAGTAAATGGACGCTAACGATCGACTCGGCAAGTACTACACGAAGTTCATGGCGCTGCCGTTCTTCACGCGCCGTGCAATCATCTTCGGCGCTTCGCTCGCGCTCTGGTGGTTCGGCGCACTGCTCGCGAGCATGCATGTCAATAACAATCTGTGCGTCGTGCTTCTTCTCACGGGCGCCGCCGGCGCTATTTGGTCTAGCGGGTTGTGGCGCATGTGGAAGGTCTTCGCAGTCATCGCTGCTGTTTGCGTGGCGATCATGCGATGAACGGAACGAACGGACAAAAAAAAACGGCTCCGCCCAAGATTCTGGGGGAGCCGTTTTCGCTTTCGCGGTTCAGTGCGGCCGAGGGGTCGCAGTAACAAGAAGGCGATGCGCGCAAAAATCCCACGCATCCACAAAGGTTTTGTCGCGGCACGCGTATGCGGTGTTGCCACTGGCCGTCCGATCGATCACGTCGAACGCGACAGCCTCTGACTTCCCTACCCGCTGGCGGCCACCTTCGGCGCCGTTGGTTGCGACGATTGCAAAGCCACCCACGAGAACCTGAAACGAAGCCATTCCCACTCCAGAGAAATTGGCCCGACGAGACAATCCCCGATGGGGAATATCCCCACCGGGCAGGTTGATAAATGTGCGGCCGTAGCCGCGTTAGAAAATCGATACCCTTACGCAGCGACGTGCTTCGGGACAGCAGATTGCGAGACGCGAGGTACGTTCACCGTCGGGACTTCGTTGGCGAAACGCGCGCACCACTGGTCGGCGTAGTCGGTTCCCCGCACGCGAGGCCGATGAACAAACACGGTGAAGCCTTCAGACTTGAGCCGCTTCGCCAGTTCGAGACCGCCCGCGACACCCACCGACTTGCCGGTCTTCGGGTCAATGTCGTCGAAGTCAACGAAGATGTGCACGACGCGGATGCCCAGGCCATCCGGGACCACGAACTGGCGCAGCAGGCCGATGTTCAAGCAGTACCACATCGGAACACCGGACTCCATGTACGCGCCAAGGGCCGACTCCAGCCCTTCCGCCACTCCGATTTCGCCGTCTACCGGGTCCATCAGGCGCACTGCGCCACCCTGAAGCGGATTAAGCGTCATGTCGTTCAGCCTTGAGTCGAGAATTTCTCCGTCACCCGAAATGATCTTTGCCTTCGCTGGCGTCGATCGCTCAAGGTATGTACGGTGAAGCGTCCCGAGACGACCATCGGGCAGTTCAAACCGGGCGAGGATGCCCGGCCAGCTGCCGATGACCTTCTTGTCGTGCCGGTACTCGAGCATGCCGAGTCGCAACGCGCGGGACGGCACGAAACGGAGGCCGGGCACGCGTGCGCCCAGATAGCGCATTACCAGATCACCTCTCGACACGGGCTTTGCTGCGTCCCACATCGAGTTAAGCCGGTTTGCGATGAACTTCGGGTCCGCCTTGCGCTTTGGCTTCGGTGCCGTGGCTGCCGCAGCGCCGCTAATCGAATGCGGTGCAGGGCCACCATCCAGTTGACGCATCAGGCGGTACAGGCCCATCCGGTTCAGACGCGTGATCAGCTGGAGGCCGTCACCGGCCATTGCCTTTCCGTTGTTGCATTGACGACAAACCCAATCACCTCGCCCACGCTTGTTGTCGTAGGTGAAACGATCGGTCCCGCCGCAGATCGGGCACGCGCATGGGTCGCCAGTGAGACGGTCCGCAGGCACGCCATAGCTCACAAGGAGCGAAATCCATTGCTCCGGGGAACGCTCGAAGCTGGCGAGCTTCTGCTGAAGCCACGCATACTGCTCGGGCGACAGCTCTCTTCCTCTTACAGTCATGAGTCACTCCTCCTTGAAATGAGTGGGTTAGGTCGGTGCCTGAGACAGGCGTGAAAACGCGTGCTCAAAAAAGCTGTCCGCGTTCGCGAGCGGGCGGCTTTTTTCAGCAGACGGGGTTGGATATTGGAACGCTGGCGCAGATCGCCGGACGGAAGAACCGCCGCACGACACACCCGTAGGTGTGCCGTTGCGAAGGTGAGGTGATACGGGATATGAAACTGCCTATCGGTGAGAACTTCCGGGATCAGATTACGGACCAGGCTGCACGTGTGTGAAAACCCAGGAACGGAATGTCGTCATCCATCTCATCGAAGCCACCGCCGGCGGGCGCTCGCGTGCCGCCACCACCGCCATGCGAGGGTTGAGGGGCGTGGGCGCGCGTCCCGACATTGTCAGCAGCGTGCGATGTATTCGCTTGCGAAGCCGGTGCCGGACGTTGAGCACGACTGCTGCCGCGTTGCTCGAAGCCGTTGTCGCCTTCATCGTCGTTGCGACGGCCGCCGAGCATCTGCATCTGGTCCGCCACGATCTCCGTCGAATAGCGGTCGGTACCGTCTTGCGCCTGATACTTGCGCGTGCGGATGCGACCTTCGATGTAGACCGACGAACCCTTTTTCAGGTATTCGGAGACGATCTCGGCCAGACGGCCGAAGAACGACACGCGGTGCCATTCCGTCATTTCCTTGTACTCGCCCGACTGCTTGTCTTTATAGCGGTCAGTTGTCGCGAGTCGGATGTTCGCCACAGCGTCGCCGCTCGGAAGGTAACGGACTTCAGGATCAGCGCCGAGATTACCGACGAGGATCACCTTGTTAACAGATGCCATTTGAGTTTCCTCACTATTTAGATATTGACCAGAGCCACTTGTCCCACATGAGAGGCTTACCGTCCTTCATGATCGGTGTCCCGTCGGTCTGTCGGATGGCAGGAACCTTGACCTTTCCAGTGCGGCGCACAGAGACGACATCACCAAGCACACAACCGCACTCCGCGATTGCCTCCTTGAGGCCTTCGCCCTGCAGGGTCCGCTCGCCCGCACTGGTGTCGATATGCACCGCGAACGAGGTGTAGTGCCGTCCCGGCCGCTTGCGATCCGGGAACCGTTCCTCGCCCCACGAAACGATCCGCCCGATTACGTTCGATTCATCGGCGTTGTGAGTACGACGCGGCCGATTAGACGCACGTGCTTCAGGCTCGAACGTCTCTTGCACTTCCGACTGTGACGCTTGATTCGAATCATTGTCAGTCCCCTTTCCTGGCGGCAAGGGCATGGCGGTCGGAGGCTTACCGTTTTGACGGATGGCCACGGCCACCGCCTCCTTCAGCGCGCAACGATGAACAGAGCGCTGCGACCAGTGAGGGACAAGATCAGGGACGATCTTCAAACCGAACTCGGTTTCTTCAGCGTGATCGTCGAAGGCCGGAGTGAACTCGACGATGTGATCGCCTTCGTCGACGAACAGATGTGGGATGTCGCCGATCGTCACAATCGTTTCGTTCGACGCGCCCTGCCCTACAACGTGGGACGTGGAAGAGTGTGTGTCCGCAGATGCGGGGTTTGGAGACTTAGCAGGTCCCGCAGTGTTTGCATTGCCGGCAGTGGCAGCGTGAGATGCAGGATTGCAAGTGAAGACGTCCACCATGACGCGGGCGAACAGCGTTGCTGCGTTGCGCATGGTTCGCTCCTATAGCAGCGTGCCAAAGCACACGCGTTGAACCTCGCGGAGATCCCGCTCCAGAAGCGGCGTGCTCAATATCACGTCCTGCAGAATCTCCGGATCGACTCCGTTGACCTTGCACACGTAGATATAGGGAAGTGCGCCGTCCCAGTAACCCATGATCCAGCCAAGGGTCGCGCGGTAGTCGTCGACGTCGATCCTGCGATTGCGCAGCCGTTCAGACAGCAGGTCGGCGCAATCCATCAGCGACTCGGGCATGCTGTCGCCGCGACGGCTGTCGCTCGCGAGCGAGATCAGCGCGTCGACCATCTTCGCGCGTACCGACTCGCTCCACAAATGCGGGTCGGGCAACGGGTCGGGCTTGGGAGGTGTGATGTGAACCGGCGATGATTCGCCGAACATGTCCAGCTGCCAGGCAGCCACATGCGTTTCCATGGGATTGCTCCGGTGGTACCGGGAATCTCATGGCCCGTGTCCGGGAATGGGATTCCCGGCAGGGTTAAGGGTGCCGTCACCATGGGCAGAAGCCCAGGTGACGGTAGGTAGTAACGGCGCTCGATTAACGAGTACCGGTCTTGAACGGAAGAACGACAGCCGACTTGGCGTAGTGCTTCGCCGGTGCCGGTTTCACATTGCTGTCGTTAGCGGCTGCCGTTGCAGCGGAAGCGACTTCCGGTTTCGCGTTGGCAGCAGCTCGTGCAGCGAGCTTTTCAGTCTCGATGCGAGCAGCTTCGGCGTCCGCTTCAGCTGCGTGGATGGCCTTCGCCTTCTTCTTCATCTCCTTGACCACCCAGCGGGCAGCAAGCAGGAACAGGAAAGTCGAAACGACGAACGAGATGGTCGCGAAGTACGCGATAAAACACAGAGCCAGCACTTTGGCCGGGGACTTGATTGCGTCTTTGAAAAGGACCAGCAGCATTTTTCTCTCCAGAAAAATTGTCAACAGGGAATGTCCGGACCCTTGTCCGGTGGTTTCGATGCTCGATGAGCAAGGAAACTTGGCGCTGAGCGCTTTCGTCCGTGTCCACGCGAGGCGCGCACGAAAGCCCAGGCTGAACGGAACAACGGGGAAAAGAAGAAACAGAAGACGCGCGCGGTCACTTGCGGCAGGTCGATGCGTCGGGAGACGCCATTGGATAAGGCAAGCTTAGCGTGCGAGCGCCCGCCCAAGGCCACCAATGCTTGCCAATGTCATACAGCTTTGATCGACCAGGGCCCAACGAGTCCCCAAGGCGCGAGAGTGACCTTATCCGGCTCGGCCACATAACCCGGAAAGCTCGACTAAACCGGGTAGCTTTCGGGATTCGATGAAAGCGCGTCGTAATAACTTGCCATTCGCCTGCGATAACTTGACTTCGGAAAAAGCCTGGCAGACTGGACTCGTCTACTTAAACAGGAGCGAGTTCATGTACTGGTTTCTCCTTGCGGCCGCCGTGTTCTTTTACGCGGTGAAGCGCCACAAGCGGCGTTCGATCAGTCCGGCAGGATCGCCCGCCTCACGCAGCCAGCGAAGCGGTGAGGAAGGCGAGGCTGTTGTTCATGCTGAAGTGCGCGCCGCACTTGAATGGCTGTGCGGCGACAATTTCTATCTGCACCCGGGCGCCCTGCTGCTCAACCATGCGCCCGGCTCAGCTTTTCCAACTGCCGAAGTCGATCATCTTGCCATTACCCCCTTCGGCATCTTCATCGTCGAGACGAAAAACTGGGCGGGTCGAATCGAACCCGGGCCAGATCTACGGAGTGTTGTACGCATCGGCGTGGACGGTCGTCGCGAAATGCGTCGCTCACCGATTCAGCAGAACCGCTCGAAGGTCGCTTTCCTTCGCTCGGTGTTGCCAGGAAGCTGGCTCGTCGAGGGCATCGCCGTCTTCCCCAACCCGCATTGCGACCTGTCGCCAGCACTGCCCGTCAACCTGATGCGCGCCATCGATCTGCGCCAGTGGTTTCGTGACCGCAAGTCAAAGCACGACGCCAGAAACGTCCTGCCGCTCGATGTCGCGCATGCCCGGCGAGCGATTCTCGCAGTCGCCGAAACAGGGGCTGTCGCCATAGAAGCGCATCGGGCGAAACTCAGGGAAGACCCTAAAAATTCACCGTGTCTTACCTAAAGTTTTCAGTCTGGTTGCCGATTCAAACGTTTCCCTCGGCGTTTCTCGTACCCGTTACCTGCGAAAGCTATATGAATTTGCGCTTCTTAGCGGGATGGCGGTGGCGAAACGACGCGTATTCTGGGCGGGTGTAGCCCCGGGGGAAGTCAGGTTGCACCCGCCGCCGAGCATCGGGAGCTTCGACCTAAGCGCCCGAACATGATTCAAGAAATAGTCGGAGTTTGTCTAATGAAGAACGAAAAAAAGTCATCCGCACTGCGTCCTGAAGGCGACCTGGCTGGTCGTGAGGACGATCTGATTGCCCGGTCTGACCGGGATGCCGTCCGCGCCGCTTTATCCGATCGCGTCCATCTGCACGTCGGCATGCTCTTTTCCCAAATTATGGAGAAGGGGGTCGCGCGCTACACGGCAGAACACGGAGATTCGCGCCAGGACCGTAAGCATGTCATGGATGCTCTCTATGGCGCCCTTGGGAAGGAATTCGGACGCACGCGCGAAGCGGTACGCCTGTACATCCGCTGCCACCAGCGCTTTGCCGACTCCGAGGAATTCTCGACGTTGCGCTTGAGCGATTCGAACCTGCCGCCGCGGCTTAACGGCGATCAACAACGATCAAAAACTATATAGAGAGCACCATGACCAAACGAAACTTCGCCCTGGTCGCCGACGACGACGAATTCGACCCGACCCGTCCCGAGGGAAACAACGACAGCAGAAACGACGACAACGCTATCGAACGTGAACTGCCCCTCGCCTTTGCGCACGTGCCGTCCAACGAGGAGATCGGCCTGAAGGTCACAGAATTCTTCGGTGGTGACGAGATATCGGACGGGCTTCGCGCTTCGATCGCCGAAGAAGCTGAGGAAGTCGCGCACTCGACGAGAAAGATCCTTCTCGAACATATGCGGATTGGCGGCTCCTTCTATCACATCCGGACGCGGATTGAAGGTCACTACGTGAGCACCTTCGGCGACACGACACATGTCCGCAGAAACGCGGCGAATCGTGTCTACAACTTCCTTGAAGCCACGTTCCGGAAGAAGCGCGACTCCGTCAGGCTGTATATGCGTTGCTATGAACGCTTCAGCACGAACGCCGGCGCCGTCGAAATGCTGTCGATCAGCGACATGCAGTTGCTGGTGAACAAGAGCGATGAAGTCGTGGAAAAAGTACTTCAGGCCAAGCGCGATAAGCCCGATATGGGTAAGCGTGAACTCAAACAGATCATCGAAGATTACGAAGCGCGCCTCATGGAGAAGGATAGCGCGCTCGAGACCGCCACAAGCCAACTCTCTGAGATCTACGGTCAACTGGACGACGCAAAAAACGAGAATCAGCGTCTCGCCGAGGAAGCCAGGCGCCTCAATATGGACGTTAAGGCCGACCGCGAAAAACTCAAGAAGACGCTGGTCGACCTTGCTTCGGCCGAGCAGACGGCAAGCGGCCTGCAAAGCACCATTGCGGATCTGGAGCGTGAAGTTACAGCCAAGAGCCGCGAACTGGCCGAGGCACAGGCGAAGGTTACGATCAAGGAAGTTCAAGTCGAGGTCACGCCCGAGCACCTACGAAACCTGGAAAGCGTCACAAAAGACCGATTTGAGAAACTTAGCAGGCTAACGGCTGAATGTGATGCCGCGAAAAAGCGCCTCGAGGAACTGGCCGAGCTTAAGAAAAAGCAGGAAGCGGAAATCGAGCAGAAGGAGGCCGTCGAAAAACGGGTCGCCGGGCTGGTCGAGCGCTTCGGATCGTTCGTTCAGGAATACCACAGCGTCCAACTGCTGGTCACGGCGGACGGTTCAATTGGCCGATTCAAGGGCCTACTGACGGGTTTGGCCGACCTTACGGGGAAGTTTCACGGGGAATTGCAAGCAGCAGTACGGGCTGCCTGAAGCCGCAGGCAAATTGAGAGAACAAAAGGAAAAACGCAGTGAACAATAAAGAAAGCTATCGCGCCATTGACCGGTTCTACGTCCCGGAGTGGCTCACGGGCCAGATCCAGGTGGCCAACTTCACTCTCGTCGACCACATGAAGTGGTTGCTAAAGCAGGACGGTCGCTTCAACGAGGTGTTCAACGTCGAGCGCAAGGAGATCGAGCAGCTCCAGTTGAACCAGTCGTCCCTGCGCAATCTGCTACGCGCGCCGTTTCTGATGGTGGAACCTACCCTGCAGACCGTTGAGGACTGGCGCTGCTTCGTCGACAACACGGCGACGACCGTCGCCGTCGACGTGCTCCGACGCAAGACGCCGGAACTCGACTCGCTGATGGCCTATGCCGTGAACCAGCAGAATTCGACGTTCGTGTCACTGGTGACGCAGGTTCTTAACGTAAGCGTGATGGGCGCACCGCTTCTCGGCATTTCGACAGAAGTTGCGAAGTATTTGATGTCGGTCCCCCACCACAAGCTTCACGTTGCAATCGGCCGGATGAAGGAACTGCCGCTGTTCCGCTGGCGTTTCAATAGCCCGGCCTTCTGGTGGGAATTTGCCGGCAGCACTCTGACTGACGAGACGATCGCTCATCTGATCATGTTGACGTCGCCCTCGCGTGTTGGCGAATTGCCCTACGCTGCTCACTGGGGTGATCTTCGTCTTGGCCGAGTGAAAAATGAGGCGTATGCCAGCGCTTTAATGGCTTATGGCCTGCGTGCGTCCACGGCGTCAAACCTGTTCGGCATGAACCAGCACTCCATGCGCATCCGTTACAGCGAGATCCACGGCAAGAGTTCGCCATGTGGCAACACGGCGACGTCACTCACATGGTTTGTCGAGACGCCGGTGCATCGACTGCACGCCACCGTCTACGCGTGGCTGTATCGGTCGGCGACTGCGATGGGTGCGAATCCTGCCGAGGCACTGATTGCAACCAATGACATCTATGACCGCCTCTTCGGTGGTAACCGGGTGATCATGCCGGATCGCGGCTGGAACCTGATCCGCTCGATGGCTGCGGACGCTCGCCTCACCATCGCGCCGTGCCGCACGTGCAGCACGCACTACGTCGTGTCGAACAACGACACGAAGATCGAAATGCATAGTCGCTTCACTTGTCCGGCATGTAACCAGCAGCTGGGCATGAAAAAACGCGCCGCACGGAGGCCGAATCGCGATGCATGATCTGAACAGCCAACGCGAACTTCCCGCTGACCTTGTCATTTTTGACAGCAAAGGCAAGGTGCAATTCGGATGGCAGGATCCAGAGACGGGTAACTATCACGCAGAAGCCGGCGGCGAGGTAATTTCAAACGCAGTCGGCGCGGTTGCCTGGCAGCCCGGACGCATGCACTGAGGTACCGATGGAGGACTTCGACTACCTCGCCCCGGATAGCGCCGCCGCGTGGCTTGAAGGTCGCGGCGACGGCCGGTTCGAACGCTACGAGCAGTTTTATCGCCTCGAGCGCTCGAGCAGTGAAGACTTCGATCTGGAAAGTGCCAACGAAGGCTACGCTGAGTGGGCCGGCCGACAACTGCCCCGCCTCACCGCGATGATCAGTGGACCGTGGTTCGGTCGCGTGGTAGTCGCGTTCTTCAGCTGCTATATGGCGGCGCAAACGGTGCCTATGCTTGCGAGCCGCGTGCCCTTCCCCACGGGCGCAATGCTTGTCGTCGCGTTCATCGGCTTGCGGATATTTCACCGGAAGCGCCGCGTTCGCCGTTAGACAACCTTCAACAACGAAGGCGAAGCTCGGCTATGCATTACGCGTTTCTTCATTACAACGGGCCTGCACGGGCTTAAGTCTTACGCCCGGCTGTCCGATAACCCGTTGTTGGACTTCTGAAATGTGTTCGCGTTTTTCGAAAGATGGACGCGGCAGCCGCGCAGACTTGACTTCGCGCGGCACCTGGCAGAATGGACTCAAGGTCGCGCAACGGGTGCGGCCTCTACAGAAGAAGGAAAAAGAAGATGAAGCAAAAAAAGACCTCGGCACTTACCGCTCTCGCTATCGCATCGGCAATCACGCTGGCGGCTTGCGGTGGTGGTGGCGGCGGTAGCGACAGCACGGGTGCAGCAGCACCGGCGTCCTCGCCATCGGGCGGCAGCAGTCCGCAAACGTCGATCCCACCGAAGACGAGCGTGCCGCCGACTACGTTCCCGGCCACGACCGCGCAAGCGGCCGCGTTTGCGCAAATCAACGCAAACCGCCTCGCGATGGGCGTTGGGGAAGTGAGTCAGGACCCGATCCTAGACACCTCGGCGGCCAAGCACGCGACTTACCTTGCTACGAACCTGCAGAACGGAAACCTTACCGCCCTGTCCCACGATGAAAACTCAGCATTTCCTGGGTTTTTTGCTGCAACACCGCTCGCGCGTGCAGATCTCGCCGGCGCTCCTGCAACGGAATGGATAGGCGAAGTCGCCGGCAGCGATGTTCTGCAGCCTGATGCAGCCACCACTGCGTCGAACTGCGTCAACGGTTACTTCGACACCGTGTATCACCTTCAAAGCATCGCAGGCCCGCAGGAAACCGTTGGTATTGGATTCGATCAGAACAGTACGCTGTATACCTGCGTGTTTGATTTCGGCCAAACGACCGGCGTGTTTGGTACACCTGTAGAAGGCGGTCTGCTGCAAGGTGCGGGACAACAAATGCCGGCCAATGCAATCGCGGCGTGGCCACTGCCTAATGCCACTGGACTACCCACGGCGATGAAAGCAGAAAGTCCAAACCCGGCTCCGGACCTCGCTGGGCCGGGGACGCCTGTCATGATCATGGTAAATGCCGCGGCCGCAGGCGACGCCCTCACGGTAACTAATTTCACGCTGAGCGGACCTGGCGGAGCTAATGTTCCTGCGCGCATTATTTTGCCGTCGGCCGCACTGACGGGTTCAACGGCTGCAGCAACCGCAGATGTCAATAACGCACTTAATGCCGGGAGCGCGTTCCTTCTGCCGCTTGCTCCGCTTAGCCCGAACACTACGTATACTGTTGTCTTCAGCGGGGCTCGGGACGGCACACCGATAAGCAAAACTTGGTCATTCTCGACGGGTGCAAACTAAGAAAACCGTAGAGCTAGTGTAAGTAAAAGCGCGCAAGACAGGGTCCTGCGCGCTTTTTTCTCGCTCGAATAGCCTTCAGTTATCATTGTTAATGTCTCGCGCAAGCGGCTGGGCGATAGCCGGTTGACCTGGAAGTGAGGTCACCAGGCAGGCGTCCAGAGAAATGCCGACAATGCACACCGGTACGTCCGGGTTCGGCGAAGAGGTGGTTACGCTCGGGACGTTCATATTCACATCTCCTTCTGTCATTGCCAGGAAATTGTGCACTTGTGATATGGACAGGCCAGAGGTGGGATCCACGTCTATGTTGAGATAAAGAGCAGTCGCGGGAGGCGGATCTAATTCGTGATTGGGACCTGAAAGCGGTAGTGCGAATACAAACTGCCCAAAGTCGGAGGCCAAGCGGTCTTAGGAAGACAAAACATTCTACCAACTCCTTGGCTCACAGAACGACATGGCTAC
>NZ_JAVHZD010000023.1:0-138800 GCF_031119615.1 Paraburkholderia sp. SARCC-3016
CAACAGGTTTTTAACTTCACTCCACCTGCCCGACGCCGCGAAAGCCCCGCCATTGCTGGCGATCCCGCTCACTTCCTCTTTCCGCACTTTCTTCAACTGCGCCTCACAAAGACGCTGTCCGAAGCGCGAAAGACGGCGATTCTAGCTACTCGCCACAGCACGCGCAAGTGGTTATTTGAAGAACGCCCATCTATCGATGCTTGAATACCGGTTTGCGCTTCTCGAGGAACGCCGCCATTCCCTCCTTCTGGTCGTCAGTTGCGAACAGCGAGTGGAACAGACGACGCTCGAATCGCACGCCTTCGGCAAGCGTCGTTTCGTATGCGCTGTTGACCGATTCCTTCACCATCATCACCGCCGGCAAAGGAAATTCCGCAATCGTCGCGGCCGCTGCCATCGCCTCGTCGAGCAACGACGCCGCCGGTACGACCCGCGACACCAATCCGGCACGCTCGGCCTCGTCCGCATCCATGAAGCGGGCGGTCAGACACATGTCCATTGCCTTCGCCTTGGAAACGGCACGCGGCAATCGTTGCGTGCCCCCCGCGCCAGGCATGATGCCGAGCTTGATTTCAGGTTGACCGAACTTCGCGGTATCCGCCGCGATGATGATGTCGCACAGCATCGCCAGTTCGCAGCCGCCGCCCAACGCGAAACCCGCCACCGCAGCAATGATCGGCTTGCGGATCCGCCGCACCGCCTCCCAGTTACGCGTGATGTAGTCGCTTTTGTACACATCCATATAGGAGTACTTCGACATCATCGCGATGTCGGCCCCTGCAGCGAATGCCTTCTCGCTGCCGGTGATGATCATCGCCCCGATGCCGTCGTCCGCGTCGAACGCGTGCAGGGCTTCGCCCAGCTCATCGATTAGCGCGTCGCTTAGCGCATTGAGCGCCTTCGGTCGATTCAGCGTGATGAGACCGACCCGACCTCTCGTTTCGACCAGAATGTTTTCGTATGCCATGCAACCTCCGAGGTTGTACCGAAAGCACGCGAAATGTGTTCGCGCGCGACACCAACAATGCTAACATTTGCCAACCAACCGGTCGGTCAATTATTTGACGGAATCGACCTTTCTATCTTGTTCTGCACGGCTTCCGCGATGACTCATCCGTTATTCAGCAAGCACGAAGATACGCTGCAAAAGGCGCTCGCCGCGATTGAAACGCGCGGCTACTGGAGCCCATTTGTCGAAATGCCAAGTCCCAAAGTGTACGGGGAAACGGCTAACGCCGATGGCGAAGCCGCGTTCCGTGCTTATCTGAACAGCACGTTCGAGATTGACCAGCCGACGAGCGGCAACACGGTCGGCTCCGAGTCGTCACCATTCGGTTTTCCGTTGGGCATCCGATATCCGGCTGCCGATGCAGACGCGCTGATCAACGCGGCAACGGCCGCTCAGCGTGGCTGGCGAGACGCCGGTCCGACCGCGTGGATCGGCACGAGCCTCGAAATACTTGCCCGGCTGAATGGGGCAAGCTTCGAGATCGGCTACGCGATCATGCACACGACCGGCCAGGCGTTCATGATGGCCTTTCAGGCTGGCGGCCCGCATGCACAGGACCGCGCGCTCGAGGCGATCGCTTATGCGTGGGATCAGTTGCGCCGCGTCCCGTCCGACGCGCACTGGGAAAAACCGCAAGGCAAAAACCCACCTCTCGCGATGCATAAGCGCTTCACCGTTGTTCCGCGCGGCACCGGGCTCGTGCTCGGTTGCTGCACGTTTCCGACATGGAACAGTTACCCGGGCCTGTTCGCCGATCTTGCGACCGGTAACACAGTGATCGTCAAGCCGCATCCCGGCGCGATCCTGCCGCTCGCCATTACGGTACGCATTGCGCGCGAGGTGCTGCGCGAAGCGGGCTTCGACCCAAACGTCGTGACCCTGCTCGCGACCGAGCCGAATGACGGCGAACTGGTTCAGGATCTCGCGTTGCGTCCGCAGATCAAGCTGATCGACTTCACCGGCAGCACGCACAACGGCACCTGGCTCGAACGCAACGCGCATCAGGCGCATGTGTTCACCGAAAAGGCCGGCGTGAACCAGATCGTGATCGACTCGGTCGACGATATTAAGGCTGCCGCACGCAACATCGCATTTTCGCTGGCGTTGTATTCGGGCCAGATGTGCACCGCTCCGCAGAACATCTATATACCGCGCGCCGGCGTCAAAACCGCCGAAGGCACAATGCCCTTCGATGCCGTCGCGCAAACCATAGCCGCCGCCGTCGACAGGATGCTCGCCGACCCGGCGAAAGCAGTCGAGCTGCTCGGCGCCGTGCAAAACGAAGGCGTCGTCCAGCGAATCGACGAAGCACGCAAGCTCGGCCGCGTGCTACTCGATAGCCGCGTGCTCACGCATCCTGCTTTCGCCAATGCGCGCGTGCGGACGCCGCTGATTCTGCAGCTGGACGCCGCCGGCGATTCGGCCCAACTGACCAAAGAATGGTTCGGGCCGATCTCATTCGTCGTCGCGACCGATTCCACCCGTCAATCACTCGAGCTTGCCGCGCGCACGGCCGCCGAACACGGCGCGTTGACGTTCTCGGTCTACAGCACCGACGACAGCGTGATCGAGGCGGCGCATGAAGCGTCGCTGCGCGGCGGCGTTGCACTGTCGATCAATCTGACGGGCGGTGTTTTCGTCAATCAGTCCGCTGCGTTCTCCGATTTCCATGGCACGGGCGCGAATCCTGCGGCCAATGCGACGTTGAGCGACGCCGCGTTCGTTGCCAATCGATTCCGCATCGTTCAAAGCCGCGCTCATGTTGAACCAAAACCGACTGTCGCGTAAGTCGGCCGAACGGCATATGCCATTTGGCCGACTGTTGCGGAACGGCGCCGCGCTCTAACATGTTCCAAGGGTCGCGCTCCCGCGGGCCCTGAAGCGCTGCAAGAGTAACCACAGGAATCCGAACCAGGTTCGGATGAATCAGCGCGCCCGGGAGCTGCGTACGGAAGAAAGCTCGATTCGGAAATGCGATAGCGATCGAACCGTGCACTCCGCTCGTCCGCAGCGACGCAATTTCACATCCGCCGTGCAAGGAGACGACCGATGGCATATGAAGCAATCCGCGTAGTCAACGACTCGACAAGCCACGTCGTGACAATCACGCTAAACCGTCCCGACAGGCTCAACAGCTTTACGCGCGCGATGCACGAAGAGTTCGCCGCGGCGCTCGCCGACGCGCAAGCTTCAGGCGCACGCGCGCTAGTCATCACCGGCGCCGGCCGCGGCTTTTGCGCGGGTCAGGATCTAGCCGACCTCGACTTCACACCCGGCTCGATGACCGACCTCGGCGACGTCATCGGTCAGCAATTCAACCCGCTCATCCGCCGGCTTCAGGCGATGCCGATGCCGGTCATCGCCGCCGTCAACGGCACCGCCGCAGGTGCCGGCGCGAATGTAGCGTTCGCGTGCGACATCGTGCTTGCAGCGCGCTCCGCAAGCTTCATTCAGGCGTTCGTCAAGATCGGCCTCGTGCCCGATTCGGGCGGCACATGGTTCCTGCCGCGCCGCGTCGGTCTCGCTCGCGCACTCGGCCTTGCAATCACCGGCGACAAGCTCTCCGCGGAAAAGGCGGAAAGCTGGGGGCTCATCTGGCAAGCCGTCGACGATGGCGAATTGGCGTCGACCGCATCGGAACTTGCCGCGCATCTCGCGCAGCAGCCCACGCAGGCGATTGTCGCGACCCGGCTTGCCATGCATAGCGGCATGACTCAAACGCTCGATCAGCAACTCGATATCGAACGCGATCTGCAACGCGCGCTGGGCACGTCGCACGACTATGCGGAAGGTGTGAGCGCATTTATCGAAAAACGCGCGCCTCGATTCGAGGGCATCTGACATGTCGACACAACCGACCCACCCGCGACAACCGCAACATAGCGCGTCGATGTCGGCCGACGAACTCGCGCGCGCCACGGCCGCCGCGATGTTCGAAGCCGACGCATGCGGTCGCGCGCTCGGTATCGAGCTGCTCGAAGTGCGTGAAGGCTACGCGCGGATGCAAATGCGCGTGCGCGCGGACTTTCTGAATGGCCACCGTATCTGTCACGGCGGGCTCATTTTCACGCTCGCCGATTCCGCATTCGCGTTTGCCTGCAATTCGCACAACGTCAACACTGTCGCATCCGGCTGCTCGATCGAGTTTTTGCGGCCCGTGCACAGCGGCGACACGTTGACTGCGGAAGCAGTCGAACAATCGCTGACCGGGCGCACGGGCATCTATGACATTCGCGTCACCAACCGCGCGAACGAAACCGTCGCGATGTTCCGCGGTAAATCGTCACAGATCAAAGGAACGGTGATTCCCACGGACGGGTAACGGAGGAGCGCGTCCACTTTGGGTGCCGAGAGGCTTCGCGGGCTTCGATACGCCGTGACATCGCACCGCCACGACGCAACGCGACGAGTGACGTCAGGCCTCGCCACGCCATGCCGCCGCCGCGCCTCGCATTTGGACCACCATGCATGCGCCCCTGATTGGCGCGGCAATGCAGCTAGCACACTGACGCGCCCGCACTCGACAAGGAGAGCCATCCAATGAAACCCTCGCTTCCACTTGATCCTATCGAAATAGCGAGCCGCGACGAGCTTGCGTCGCTACAGCTCGATCGACTCAAATGGTCGCTCAACCATGCATACGAAAACTCGCCCGTCTATCGACGCAAGTTCAATGAAGCCGGCGTCCACCCGTCCGATCTGAAAACGCTCGCGCACCTGTCCCGCTTCCCGTTCACATCGAAGCAGGACCTGCGCGACAACTACCCATTCGGTCTTTTTGCCGTGCCGCAGGACCGGGTTGCACGGATTCACGCGTCGTCTGGTACCACAGGCAAGCCGACCGTCGTCGGCTACACCGCGCGCGACATCGACACATGGGCCATGCTTGTCGCGCGCTCGATCCGCGCAGCAGGTGCGCAACCCGGCGACAAGGTTCACGTCAGTTACGGCTACGGTCTCTTCACAGGCGGACTCGGCGCGCACTACGGTGCAGAACGCGCGGGTCTGACGGTCATTCCGTTCGGCGGCGGCCAGACCGAAAAGCAGGTGCAGCTGATACAGGACTTCGAGCCCGACATCATCATGGCGACACCGAGCTACATGCTGTCGATTGCCGACGAACTCGAGCGACAGGGCATCGATCCGGCGCGGTGTTCATTGCGAATCGGCATCTTCGGCGCCGAGCCGTGGACCAACGACATGCGCCGCGCAATCGAAGCACGCGTGGGTATCGACGCGGTGGACATCTATGGCCTGTCCGAAGTGATGGGGCCCGGTGTCGCATCGGAATGCGTCGAAACAAAGGATGGCCCGACGGTCTGGGAAGATCACTTCTACCCCGAAATCGTCGACCCGGAGACCGGAGAAGCATTGCCCGACGGCGAGTTCGGCGAACTCGTGTTCACGTCGTTGACGAAAGAAGCGCTGCCGATCATCCGCTACCGGACGCGGGATCTGACACGTCTGTTGCCCGGTAGCGCGCGCACCATGCGGCGCATGGAAAAAGTCACGGGGCGCTGCGACGACATGATGATCGTGCGCGGTGTTAACGTGTTTCCGACGCAGATCGAAGAACTGCTGCTCAAACAGCATGCGCTCGCGCCGCACTATCAGATCGTCTTAACGAAAGACGGGCCGCTCGACGTCATGACGGTCAATGTCGAACCGCATCCCGCGATGGTGGCGGACATCGCGGTGCTGCGCGCGGCACAACAGGCACTCGTCTACGACATCAAGGCGCTGATCGGCATAACGACCGTCGTCAACGTGCTAGCGGTGAACGGCATCGAGCGCTCGGTCGGCAAGGCACGCCGCGTAATCGACAAGCGCAAGGCGCGCGCGTAAATGGTCGTCCGCATGACCGTAGACGACCGCTGCATAACCCCACAGGACCGCCGCTTGACCGGGCCGCAGCGAACTCGCACGCCCTCTCTTTTTGGTCCCCACCGCCCGCCCCACCCGGCCCAACCGAAAATCCAGACCGATAATCCCAACGCTCAAGAATTCGGCAACAACAACCACATGCGCCCGGTCTGCTTCATCTTGCCGGCAAGGTCACCCGCTTCATCGCCGAGTCCCCAGAAATAATCGGCACGCACGCCGCCTTTGATCGCCGTTCCCGTGTCCTGCGCAAAGACGAGGCGATTCATCGGCGCATTGGTCAAGGGCCGCGTCGTCTGCAGGAACACCGGCGTGCCGAGCGGGATGGACGACGGATCCACCGCAATCGAACGCTCGGGCGTCAACGGCACGCCAAGCGCGCCGATCGGACCATCGGCGCCACCGGCCGGCGCCGCTTCCCCCGACGCCATTTCGCGGAAGAACACAAACCGCGGGTTCGTATCGAGCAAGGCATCGACGCGCGACGGATTTGCGCGCGCCCATGCCTTGATGCCCTGCATCGTCGCCTGCGCAGGCGTGATTTCGCGCTGGTCGAGTAGCCAGCGGCCGATCGACCGGTACGGCTGGTTGTTGGTCCCGCCGAAGCCGACCCGCATCACGCTGCCGTCTTCCATCACGACGCGTCCGGACCCCTGCACCTGCAGGAAGAACGCCTCGATCGGATCGTCGACCCAGACAAGCTCGTTACCGTCGAGCACGCCCGACCGCTCGAGTTGCGCGCGCGGCGGCAGCGCCGCGCCCACGCGATAACCGGATGGCCAGTGATAAAGCGCCGTCTGATAGATGCCGTGACGCGTGCGCGAGCCGTGCAGCAGCGGCTCGTAATAACCGGTCACGAGGCCGTCGAGCGTGCCGTCGGTGTTCGCGAACTGAAAAGGCGTGAAGTACTTTTCGAAGAAGCTCCGCGCACCGGCGACGTCGAGATCGTCGATCTGTTCGGCCGCCACGCACGCACGCTGCCAGTTCGCCTGACGCGCGAGCCTCGCGCAGTTCTGCCGCAAGGCGGCTGTCGCGCCGATCAGCGAATCGTCCTGCCAGCCCGGCACCTGTTGCCAGGCGACCGGCGTGAGCCGCGCTGCGGCGATTTGCCCCGGTATGAGCGCCGCGCCGGTCGGCGCATTCGCTAACGGCCGAACGGCCTGGCGTCCGCCGCACGCGGCGAGGATCGCCGCCATCGAAACCGTCGCCGCCCACGTCGCGGCGCCGCGGACAAACCGCATACAATGTTCGTTCTTGATGGAAACCGCCATGTCTGATCTGCTCGACGAATATCCGATGCTCATTTTTGCGCTGGAAGCATTTCTGGCGCTGTTTCTGCTCGTCTTCATCGTGGTGTGGACCACGTCGGGTAAAAAGAAACTGGCACGAAAGGAACAGCAACAGAGGGAACAGGCGCAGCAGGCGCAAAACACGCAGCAACAAACCGCGCAGGCACCAGCGCCCGCGCAACAGCCGCCGCGCAGCTAGTCACGCCACGAATCGCGCTACGAATCACGTCCCCAAGCGCGCCACAGATCGAGCCGCCACTTGCGCCGCCAGCCGCACCATCAGCCGGCCGGAAAAAACGGGAAATGAAACCGCGCCGCTTCAATGCAGCGTGCGCGGCATGCGCAAGACGAATTCGGGCACCGGGGCTTCGAAACGCTCGCCGTCTTCCGCCACGCAGAAATACTCGCCGCGCATCGTGCCGACCGGGGTCGCGATGACAGCCCAGCTCGTGTATTCGAATTGCTCGCCGGGTTTGAGAAGCGGCTGATGCCCGACCACGCCCAATCCTTTCACTTCCTGAACGTGGTTTTCACTATCCGTAATCACCCAATGGCGGGCGATCAGTTGCGCGGGCGCCTGGCCGGTATTGCGGATCGTCAGCGTGTAGGCGAACGCATATTGCCGGCGTTCCGGATCCGACTCGTCCGGCAGGTAACGCACCTGCGACGACACGCTGAATTGGTACTGGCTCATCCTGTTTTGCCTGATTCCAAAGTGGTGCGACAGGCGCGGTTCGTGATGACATGGCATTCTGCTTGATGAAACGCACGCCCGCAACCGCGCTGGTTACACGCTGGTCACCCGTTGACCGCCCGTCATCCCCCGCTGCAGCGGTGCAAAGCGCAGACCAGGCCGTCACGCGCATGTGACGTTAAAATAACGCTTCTCGCGCAACTGTCCGGGCCGTATCGTCATGACGAAATTCCACATCGCCCCCAGCATTCTGTCCGCTGACTTCTCGCGGCTCGGTGAAGAAGTCCGCAACGTCGTCGCCGCCGGCGCCGACTGGATCCACTTCGACGTGATGGACAACCATTACGTCCCGAACCTGACAATCGGCCCGCTCGTCTGCGAAGCAATCCGTCCGCACGTGCAGGTGCCGATCGACGTGCATCTGATGGTGAAGCCGGTCGACCGCATCGTGCCCGACTTCGCGAAAGCCGGCGCGAACGTGATCAGCTTCCATCCCGAAGCATCCGATCATATCGACCGCACGCTCACGCTAATTCGCGATCACGGCTGCAAGGCCGGCCTCGTGTTCAATCCCGCCACTTCCCTCAACTATCTCGACCATGTGATGGACCGCATCGATCTCGTGCTGATCATGTCGGTGAATCCGGGTTTTGGCGGGCAATCGTTCATTCCCGAAGCGCTGAACAAGCTGCGCGAAGCGCGCGCGCGCATCAACGCGTACCGCGAGAAGACCGGCCGCGAAATACATCTCGAAGTGGATGGCGGCGTGAAAATCGACAACATCGCGGAAATCGCGGCCGCGGGCGCGGACACGTTCGTCGCGGGGTCGGCCATTTTCGGCCACCCCGACTACAAGACGATCATTAGCCAGATGCGCTCCGCCATCGCCCACATCGAGCATTGACACCAATACCAACACCAACACCGACACGAACATGACGACGCCCGCTCGCTACGCCGCCCCCGTGTTGTCCGCACCGCGCCTCGTCGCGGCGATCATCGACCTCGACGGTACGATGGTCGATACGGCCGACGATTTCACCGCCGGCCTGAACGGCATGCTCGCGCAGCTCGACGCGGAAGAAACGTCGCGCGAAGAAGTGATCGACTACGTCGGCAAGGGTTCGGAGCACCTGATCCGCAGCGTGCTCGCGCCGCGCTTCCCGGCCGATCATGCACAGGACCGCTTCGACGAGGCGCTCGCCATCTATCAGGCCGAATACGCGAAGATCAACGGGCTGCATACGCGGCTCTACCCGGACGTCGAAGCAGGCCTCGCCGCGCTGCGCGACGCGGGTCTCAAGCTTGCATGCGTGACCAACAAGCCGCACCGGTTCGCGGTCGAACTGTTGAAGCAGTACAAGCTCTTTCCGCTCTTCAGCGTCGTGATCGGCGGCGACAGTCTGGCGAAGAAAAAGCCCGATCCGCTGCCGATGCTCGCCGCCTGCGACGCGATGCAGGTGCCGCCGCAGGCGACGGTCGCGATCGGCGATTCGGAGAACGACGCGCTCGCGGGCCGCGCAGCCGGCATGGCAACGCTCACGCTGCCGTACGGCTACAACCATGGGCAAGCTGTACAAACAATCAAATCGGATGGTATAGTGGCCTCTCTGCTCGAGGCTGCAAAAGCCATCGCCGCACATAATCAGGCAAGACCCGAGGCGAACGCCGAAGCAACATCCTAAGCATCATCGGTTGCCTGAAACCCTCACTGACCCAACAGTCCTTCTTCATGTTTCTGAACAGAAAACGGAGTCTGAGCAGCATCGACCGGGGAGCATGGCCCTGGCGTCGCTGGTCGCGCTAACCTCTCACCGAGGTTCGCTGAAGCTTGTCTTCAGCCACGTTTTTAGTTCGCTGCGCACCGTGCGCTTTCCTGTTTCAAGTTTTCTGCAACTGCGTGGCCTCGTTGCGCCGTCTCATTGCACCGTGTAATCGCACCGTTTACGCGATCTGTCGCGGACGTGGTGTACATTCGCGGTCCACGGAAGGCAGATACGCATTGTCAGGAAAGCGCGCGCCGGTCGAATGCATCGTTTCGAATCGCGAGCCCGACCGGCAGCGCAACGCCCCGCTTTGTCCGACGCCCGCTGCGGCCGGACGTACGAACAGGATCGGAACATGACCGAACTCGAATTCCAGTCTCTCGCGAACGAGGGCTACAACCGCATTCCGCTGATCGCCGAGGCGCTCGCGGACCTCGAAACGCCGCTGTCGCTCTATCTGAAACTCGCGCAATCCGAGCGCAACGGTGCGAACTCGTTTCTGCTCGAATCGGTGGTGGGCGGTGAGCGGTTCGGCCGCTACTCGTTCATCGGCCTGCCGGCACGCACGCTCGTGCGCACGCGCAACGGCGTGTCCGAAGTCGTCAAGGACGGCAAGGTCGTCGAGACGCACGAGGGCGATCCGCTCGAGTTCATCCAGCAGTTCCAGAAACGCTTCAAGGTTGCGCAGCGTCCGGGTCTGCCGCGCTTCGCGGGCGGTCTTGCCGGCTACTTCGGCTACGACGCGGTGCGCTATATGGAGAAGAAGCTCGCACACAGCGCGCCGCCGGACGATCTGAACCTGCCCGACATCCAGTTGCTGCTGACCGAAGAAGTCGCGGTCATCGACAACCTCGCGGGCAAGCTCTATCTCGTCGTCTATGTCGATCCGGCCGCACCGGAGGCGTACACGCGCGCCAAACATCGGCTGCGCGAACTGCGCCAGCGGTTGCGCGTGTCGGTGCAGCCGCCCGTCACATCGGCAAGCGTGCGCACCGACATCTATCGCGAGTTCAAGAAAGACGATTACCTCGCGGCCGTGCGCAAGGCGAAGGAATACATCGCCGCCGGCGAGCTGATGCAGGTGCAGGTCGGCCAGCGGCTGACCAAGCCGTATCGCGACAATCCGCTTTCGCTATACCGCGCGCTGCGTTCGCTGAACCCGTCGCCGTATATGTATTACTACAACTTCGGCGATTTCCACGTCGTCGGTTCATCGCCGGAAATTCTCGTACGTCAGGAAAAGCGCGGCGAAGACCGGATGGTCACGATCCGTCCGCTCGCAGGCACGCGTGCGCGCGGCAACACGCCCGAGCGCGACGCCGAACTCGCCCACGAATTGCTGAACGATCCGAAGGAAATCGCCGAACACGTAATGCTGATCGACCTCGCGCGCAACGACGTGGGCCGCATCGCGCAAATCGGCTCGGTCGTCGTCACCGACAAGATGGCAATCGAAAAGTACTCGCACGTGCAGCACATCGTGAGTTCGGTCGAAGGCAAGCTGAAGCCGGGCATCACGAACTTCGACGTGCTGCGCGCGACGTTCCCGGCCGGCACGCTGTCCGGCGCGCCGAAGGTACGCGCGCTCGAACTGATCGACGAGCTCGAGCCGGTCAAGCGCGGCTTGTACGGTGGCGCGGTCGGCTACCTGTCGTTCACGGGCGACATGGACCTCGCAATCGCGATTCGCACCGGCGTCATCTGCAACGGCAATCTGTATGTGCAGGCGGCGGCGGGCGTGGTCGCCGACTCGGTGCCCGAGTCCGAATGGCAGGAGACCGAGAACAAGGCACGCGCGGTGATGCGTGCCGCCGAGCAGGTGCAAGACGGCCTCGATAGCGACTTCTGACCGGAGAAAGACCATGCTGCTGATGATCGACAACTACGACTCGTTCACCTATAACCTGGTCCAGTACTTCGGCGAACTCGGCGAAGACGTGCGGACCTATCGCAACGACGAAATCACACCCGACGAAATCGCCAGGCTGAACCCCGAGCGCATCTGTCTGTCGCCGGGACCGAGCAACCCGCAGCACGCGGGCATCACGCTCGACGTGCTGCGCGAGTTCTCCGGCAAGATTCCGATTTTCGGCGTGTGCCTCGGCCATCAGGCGATCGGCGAGGCGTTCGGCGGCCGCGTCGTGCGCGCGCAGACCATCATGCACGGCAAGGTGAGCCAGATCGAAACCGACTGCAAGGGCGTATTCTCCGATCTGCCGAAGCACTTCACGGTCACGCGCTATCACTCGCTGGCAATCGAACGCGAATCGCTGCCCGATTGTCTCGAAGTGTCGGCATGGACGCCCGACGGCGAAATCATGGGCGTGCGGCACAAGACGCTCGCGGTCGAAGGCGTGCAGTTCCACCCGGAATCGATCCTGTCCGAACACGGTCACGCGCTGCTCGAAAACTTCATCAAGCAATCGAAACGTGCGGGCGCCGCAGCCACGTCGAGCTAAAAACAACAAGGTCAAGGGAGGCGCCATGATTACGCCACAGGAAGCGCTCCAGCGCACGATCGAGCACCGCGAGATCTTTCACGACGAAATGCTGCACCTGATGCGGCTCATCATGCGCGGCGAGCTTTCGACAGCGCAGACCGCGGCGATTCTCACCGGCCTGCGCGTCAAGAAGGAAACGATCGGCGAAATCGCCGCGGCGGCCACGGTGATGCGCGAGTTCGCGCATCACGTCGAAGTCGAAGACAGTTCGAACTTCGTCGATATCGTCGGCACCGGCGGCGACGGCGCGCATACGTTCAACATCTCGACGGCGACGATGTTCGTTGCCGCCGGCGCCGGCGCCAAGGTCGCCAAGCACGGCAACCGCAGCGTATCGAGCAAGTCGGGCAGCGCGGACGTACTCGAGGCGCTCGGTGTCAATATCGATTTGCAGCCGGAGCAGGTCGCGGCGTCGATCGCCGAAACCGGCATGGGCTTCATGTACGCGCCGAACCACCATCCGGCGATGAAGAACGTGCAGGCCGTGCGCCGCGAACTCGGCGTGCGAACCATCTTCAATATTCTCGGCCCGCTGACCAATCCGGCCGGAGCGCCGAACCAGCTGCAAGGCGTATTTCATCCGGACCTCGTCGGCATCCAGGTGCGCGTGATGCAGCGGCTCGGGGCGAAGCACGTGCTCGTCGTGTACGGCAAGGACGGCATGGATGAAGTGTCGCTCGGCGCCGCAACGCTCGTTGGCGAGTTGCGCGACGGTGACGTGTACGAATACGAGATCCATCCCGAGGACTTCGGCATGCAGATGGTGTCGAACCGCAC
The DNA here is from genome assembly GCF_031119615.1 of Paraburkholderia sp. SARCC-3016. NCBI lineage: Bacteria > Pseudomonadati > Pseudomonadota > Betaproteobacteria > Burkholderiales > Burkholderiaceae > Paraburkholderia > Paraburkholderia sp. SARCC-3016. The sequence goes on from NZ_JAVHZD010000023.1 coordinate 12,918, forward strand.
GCTGAAGGTGGCCGATGCAGCTGCCTCGAAGGTGATGCTGCTCGAAGCGCTCGACGACACGCCGGGCGTTGCACGCGAGATCGTCATGCTCAATGCGGGCACTGCACTGTATGCGGCGAATGTGTCGTCGTCGATCGCAGCCGGCATCGAGCTTGCGCGCGAAACCATCGCGAGCGGCCGCGCGCGGGCGAAGGTCGACGAACTCGTGCGCTTTACCCAGCAATTCAAGCGTTGAATGCAAGCAATGACTTTTGGATCGGTATTCGTATTGGAGCGGCCATGAGCGATATTCTCGAACGCATCATCGACGTCAAGCGCGCGGAAGTACGCGCCGCCGAGCAAAGCGCGCCGCTCGAAGAGCTACGGCTCGAAGCGTCGGCGCGCGATCATCGCGATTTCGTCGGCGCATTGCGCGCGAAACATGCGGCAGGCCAACCGGCCGTGATCGCCGAGGTGAAAAAAGCAAGCCCGTCGAAGGGCGTGATCCGCGAGCATTTCGTGCCGGCCGAGATTGCGCGCTCGTATGCGCAGCATGGTGCGGCCTGCCTGTCGGTGCTCACCGACGTGCAGTTTTTCAAAGGCAGCGCCGCGTATCTGGAAGAGGCGCGCGCCGCTTGCGACTTGCCGGTGCTGCGCAAGGACTTCATCATCGACCCGTATCAGGTCGTCGAAGCGCGCGCGATGGGCGCCGATGCGATCCTGCTGATCGCGGCCGCGCTCGAAACGTCGCAGATGCAGGAACTCGAAGCGTTCGCGCATTCGCTGGGGCTCGCGGTGCTCGTCGAAGTGCACGACAAGAACGAGCTTGTCGAAGCGCTCACCTTGAAGACACCGCTGATCGGCATCAACAATCGCAATCTGCGCACGTTCGAAACGTCGCTCGAGACGACGATCGGTATGCTCGAGATGATTCCCGAAGAACGCATCGTCGTAACCGAATCGGGCATTCTGTCGCGCGTCGACGTCGAGCGGCTGCGCGCGCTCGACGTCAATACGTTCCTCGTCGGCGAGGCGTTTATGCGCGCCGAAGAACCGGGCGTCGAACTCGCGCGGATGTTTTTCTGACGTGCGGCAAGCGCGGAACGCTGGTCTGCGAACCGCAACCTGCGGCACGGCACATGCAGGCCGGCAGTTGAAGCACTCGACGGAGTAATCGATGGGCATCGAACGCGAAATCAAGCTTGCGCTGCCGGCCGACCAGGCTGACGCGGCGACGCAATGGCTGACCGCGCGCACGGGCGAGGCCGGCCAGCCGCTCGCGCTCGACAATCTGTATTTCGACACGCCGTCGCTGACGCTCGCCCGGTCGAAAAGCGCGCTGCGGCTACGCCGCACGCCCGACAGCTGGCTACAGACATTCAAGACGGTCGGCACCGCGCAGTCCGGCATGCATAGCCGTCACGAATGGGAAATGCCGGTCGCGGGGCCGGCGCTCGACATCGACGCCCTGCTGCACGCCTGCGACGACGCGTACGCCGCGGCGGCTTTGCGCAACGCGGCGCCGCAGCTCATCGAACTGTTTCGCACGAATTTCACGCGTACGCTGTGGCTCGTCGACCATCGCGGCACGCATATCGAAGCGGCGATCGACCGCGGCGAGATCGTCGCGGATGTCGAAGGCTCGACGCGCCGCGCGCCCATCTGCGAAATCGAACTCGAACTGAAAAGCGGCGACGAAGCGGCGTTGCACGCGTTTGCCGCCGAGCTGATGGCGGGCGTGCCGGGCCTTGCGCCCGAAGACGTCAGCAAGGCGCAGCGCGGATACCGGTTGCGCGAGCTCGGCAGCGGTACGGCGTAGGCGGACCGCGATGCGTGGGCTACTTGAGCCGCACCGCATTAGCTGCGACACTCTTCGGCCATGACCTCCGCCACCCGCTCCCGCTCCGCTTCTTCGTCGCAGCGCTCGCTATTCGGCGAAGACGGCGCAGAAACGTCCGCGTCGAAAACCGGCCCGACCACTTCGGCGCCGAATCCGTCTCCGTCTGTGTCTTCCGCCCCGCCGACCCTCGAAGCGCAATTCGATGCGCTTCCGCCCGCATGGCGCGCGCATCTGAAGCCGTTTATAGATAGCGACGCGTACGCGCCGCTGTGCCGTTTCGTCGATGGCGAACGGGCGGCCGGCAAGACCGTCTACCCGGCCGACGTATTCCGCGCGCTGCGCCTGACGAGCCCCGACGACGTGAAAGTCGTGATCCTCGGCCAGGATCCGTATCACGGCGAAGACCGCGGCACGCCTCAGGCGCATGGCCTCGCGTTTTCAGTGCCGCCCCAGGTGCGGCCGCCGCCTTCGCTGCGCAATATCTTCAAGGAGATTGCCGCGAGCCTCGGCTACGCATCGCCCGCGCACGGCTGTCTCGATGCGTGGGCAAAACAGGGGGTGCTGCTCTTGAACACGGTACTGACGGTGGAGCGCAATCAGGCCGCAAGTCACGCGAAGCGCGGCTGGGAAAAGTGCACGGACACGCTGATCCACGAACTGGCGACGCGCCACGAAGGACTTGTGTTCATGCTGTGGGGCTCGCACGCGCAGGCGAAACGCGCGCTGCTCGACGGCAAGACCGATCGCGCGCATGGCGAGCCTTCTCGCCTACCGCTCCTCATGCCGCACCTCATGCCGCACTGCATCCCGCATTGCATTCTCGAGGCGCCGCATCCGTCGCCGCTCTCCGCGCACCGCGGATTTCTCGGCTGCCGGCATTTCGCGCTGGCCAACGAATATCTCGAAGCGCACGGCCGCAAGCCAATCGACTGGCGGCTGCCCGACGAAGCGCAGGTACTGGCCTGACCCGCGAAACACGCCATCGGAAAACCGGAGAGAAAAAACGCCGCGGAATCGTGTTCCGCGGCGTTTGCGTCCCGACGCAAGGCAGATGATGTTGCCCGCGCCCTGAACCTCGTGCGACGACTGCTTTCTCGCTGCTTTCTCGCTGTTTTCTTGCTGTTTCTCTTATGCAGCAGCCGCAATCGCTTCACGCGCACTGGCAAGCGCCGCCGCCGCCACGTCCTGCCCCATATTGAGGCCTTCTGCGTAGATGAACGAGACGTCGGTCATGCCGAGGAAACCGAGGAAAGTCTGCAGATACGGCGTTTGCGAATCGCCCGGCGTGCCCAGATACTTGCCGCCGCGTGCCGATACGACAAACACCTTCTTGCCCTTCACGAGGCCTTCAGGACCGGTCGGGCCGTACTTGAACGTGATGCCGGCGCGTGCGATGAAATCGAAATACGTCTTTAGCTGCGTCGAGATGCCGAAGTTGTACAGCGGAGCGCCGATCACGATGATGTCGGCGGCCTGCAGTTCGGCGATCAGCGCGTCGCTGCGCGTGGCGATTGCCTGCTGCTCGGCCGTGCGCTGGTCGGCCGGCGTGAAGAACGCGCCGAGGACGTTGTCGTCGAGGTGCGGCAGCGCATCGCTATACAGATCGCGGACGACGACGCGCGCGCCGGGGTTCGACTGTTGCAACTTTTCGGTAAGTTCGTTGGATAGCAGCGTCGATTGAGCGCCTTGCGAGCGGGCGGCCGAGTTGATCTGAAGAATCGTGGTCATCTTTGACTCCATCCAGTAAGGGACGCGCTATGCGTTGCGCGATTGGGAGCCATTCTGAATTCTCAGCGATCCTTGAAAAAGTAGCGCCACAGCGACGGATTGTTGCAATGGTGGAACAATCGTGCCGCACAGGAAACGACGGGCTACGCTCAACTCCTCAGCCAGCGCGCGCGCCAGCCACGCGCAGCGGCGGACGCGCCGCGACCGTCGCCCGATTTCCGGGCAGACTTTGCGGATTCTTCCGCCTTGCCGACCTTGCGCGCTTTCCCGGATTTGGCCCCTGCCCCGCCGCCCTTCGCCTCGCCCTTCACGGTCAGCTTGTAGCGCGGCACTTCGGGCTCGTCGAGCTTCAGTTGCGCGACCCGCAGCTCGTCGCGGCGGAACGCGTGTAGTTCCACCTTCGTACCCGGCACATAACGCGCGAGCAGCGCATCGAGATTCGAGCCGGTCACACGCAAGCCATCGAGTGCGACGAGCACATCGCCAGCCGAGAGTCCGGCCTTCTGCGCCGCGCCGCCGTCGAACACGGCGGCCAGTGTGCATTCCGCGCCGCCGCGCACGCGCGCGCCGAGCGACGGCTTGCCGTTCTTCCCCGCATCGGGCGCGAGCTCGATGCCGGCCGGCGCGAGCAATTCCGCGAGCGGCAAGTCACGCGTGCCGTACACGCCATTTGCAAAGATGTCCGCGAGATCGGCGCCCGTTGCTTCGGCAAACAGCGCCTCGACGTCGCCTTCTTCGATGCCGAGCGGCTTGCCGCGATAAAAATCGCGACCATAGCGCTGCCACAGCAGGCGCATTACATCGTCGAGCGAGCGGCGGTGCCCCGTCTGCGCGCGAATCGTCAGATCGAACGCGAGCGCGACAAGCGAGCCTTTCGTGTAATAGCTGACGATCGCATTCGACGCGTTCTCGTCCTGCCGGTAGTACTTGACCCACGTGTCGTACGAGCTTTCCGCCACGCTCTGCTTCAGGCGCCCGCTGCCGCGCAGCACGCTGCCGATCGTCTTGCCGACCATCGTCAGATAGTCGTCTTCGCCGATCACGCCGCTGCGTACGAGCATCAGATCGTCGTAATACGACGTGAAGCCTTCGAAGAGCCACAGCAGCGTCGTGTAGTTCTCGCGTGTCAGATCGTACGGCGCGAACGCGGCCGGCTTGATGCGCTTCACGTTCCACGTATGAAAGTATTCGTGGCTGCAAAGGCCGAGATAGGTGCGATAGCCGTCGGTCATGTCCTCGCGGCCCGTCACCGGCAGATCGGTGCGATTGCAGATCAGCGCGGTCGAGGCGCGATGTTCGAGACCGCCGTATCCGTCGCTGACCACTTGCGTCATGAACACATAACGGTCGACAGGCGCCTTCTTCGTGCGCGGTTCGAACAGTGCAATCTGCGCTTCGCAGACGCGTTTCAGATCGGCCGCGAGCCGCGGCATGTCGAGCCCGATCACGCGGCCCGCGATCACGATGTCGTGCGGCACGCCATGCGCCTTGAACGTGGCGAGTTCGAATTCGCCGAGCGTCACCGGATGGTCGATAAGCTCGTCGTAATTCTGCGCCTGATATGCGCCGAATCCGTAGCGCTTCGTGCCGCGCGCTTCCGGCAACGCGGTCGCGACGCGCCAGTCGCGATACGCCGCGCCGTCGGGCTTGCGGATATCGACCACGCATGCCGCATTCTCGTGCCCGAGCGCCGCGAGAAACACGCTCGTGCCGTTGAAGAAGCCGATCGTGTCGTCGAGATGCGCGGCCCGCACCGACATATCCCACGCATAGACCTCATAACGCAGCGTCAGTGCGCCCTTCACAGGCGCCGCCTGCCACGTGTGCTTGTCGGTCTTGTCGATGCGCACCTTGCGGCCCGCGTCGTTGAACGCGCGCAGCGTGACGATATTGCGTTCGAACTCGCGCACCATGTAACTGCCCGGAATCCACACGGGCAACATGAAGCGCTGGCCGTCGGGATCGGGGTCCGCGACGGTGACGGAAACTTCGAACAGATGTGCGGCCGGTTGCTTCGGGACGATGGCGTAGTGGATCGGCTTCATCGTTCAGTGCACGCTGGCCAGCGCCTTGTCCAGCTGATCGGCGGGCACGGCGCCCGGCAAACGGCGGCCATCGGCAAGAAACACCGTCGGCGTGCCGCTGACGTTCATCGACTGGCCGAGCGACAGATTCTTGTCGATCGCTGCCGTGTCGCAGGTGCCGGCGGCGCTCGGTGCGTGGCGCTCCGTCATCCACGATTCCCATGCCTTCGCGCGATCGGTCGAACACCAGATCGACTTGGCTTTCGCCGTCGAATCGGGCGACAGCACCGGATAGAGGAACGTGTACACCGTGATGTTATCGACCGACTTCAACGTGTTCTCGAGTTGCCGGCAATACGGGCAATTCGGATCCGAAAACACCGCGATCTTGCGGCTACCGTCGCCTTTCACGACTTTCACCGCGTTAGCAAACGGCAGGCTCGCGAAGTCGATGCGGTTCAGATCGGAAAGACGCGCTTCGGTGATGTTCTTGCGCGTCTTCGCGTCGACGAGATCGCCGAGCACGAGATAGTCGCCGGTGGCATCGCTGTAGAGAATTTGCGTGCCGAGATTGACCTCGTAGAGACCGGCGATCGGCGACTTCGACACGCCCTTGATCTCGACGTCGTTGCCGAGGCGCGACTGCAGCGTCGACTTGAGCTTGTCGGTGGTCTGATCGGCCTGCGCGGAGCAGCCGAGCGCGACGGCGGCAACCGTCAGTACGAGCGCCGCTATGCGAATACGTTTCTTCATCATTGAACTCCCTTGTCCGATGTCGCCATTGCACACGAAATGTGCAACGCTTGCACGCGCGATCGCGCACGCTGTTCTTGCCGAAGTGTTCTTACCGATGCCTTCTGGCCGCTGTTCGGCACGCTGTCAGCCCGGCTTTGGCCTCGCTGTCGTCCTGTAAAGACCGGCGCGGGCGCGCGCCGTTCATCCCGTGTTTCCTTTTCGCCCGGCGCCGTGCTGCGGGGGGCGGCCTCAGCCGAGCGCCGACGATACGAGCCAGCGTTTGATGAGCGGCTGCGCGCCGACGAACGACATGCCGACATTGCGCACCGCGCGCGCCACGAAGCCCGGCACGGCGAACAGCTTTTGCAAACCATCGGTGGCGATCATCAGCGCGCGGATGTCTTCGCTGCGCGAACGCTCGTAGCGCCGCAGCAGCACCATGTCGCCGAGATCGCGGAATGCCTCTTTCTTCGCGATCACATCGGCGAGCGACGCGACGTCGCGCAGCCCCAGATTCATACCTTGTCCGGCGAGCGGATGGATCAGATGCGCGGCGTCGCCAACCAGCGCGACGCGCGGCGCGACGAGCCGGTCGACCGTTTGCAGCGCGAGCGGAAAGCCTTTGGCCGGCGTCACGCATTCGAGCGCGCCGAGCGCGCTCGTCGTGACGCGCTCGACTTCGGCGGCGAGACGCGCCGGCGCGAGCGACATCAGCTGTTCGGCATGTTCGGTGTGCGCGGACCACACGAGCGATACATGCCCGTCGGGCAGCGGCAGCAACGCGATGATTTCGCCGTCGCGGAACCACTGGTATGCGGTCTCGCCGTGCGGCCGCGCGGCCTTGAAGTTGGCGACCACGCCGGTTTGCCGGTAATCGCGCCGGTCGACTTTCGAGCCGATCTGCGCACGCACCCACGAATGCGCGCCGTCCGCGCCGACCACGAGATCGGCCTCGAGCACATTGCCGTTCGCGAGACCGATTGTCGCGCCGGTTGTCTGAACGTCGAGCCCTTGCGCGCGCGAGTCGAACCACGTGACATTCGGCTGGAAACGCAGTGCGGAATCGAGTGCGTGCTCGATCAGCGACGATTCGGCGATCCACGCCAGTTGCGGCACGGCCGCCTGGAACGCTGAGAAATGCAGTTCGGCATGCGCGTCGCCGTAGACGCGCATGTCGTAGACGGGCGAAAGACGTGCGATGTCGAGCGCCTGCCAGACCCGCAACCGCTCGAGCAACGCCTGCGAACTCGACGACAGCGCATAGATGCGCGAGTCGAATACGGCGTCCGGCGCAAGCGGCGCACAGTGCTGTGCGAGCAGTGCGACGCGCAGGCCCGTCTGCGTCAGCGCGAGCGCCGCCGTCTTGCCGACTAGCCCGCCGCCGATCACCGCGGCGTCGAAAGTCTGGTGGTGTGCATTCATGCGCGCATTATAGCCGCGCGGGGTTGCCGGATCGGGGCGGCGGGCGCGCGCAGGGCGGCGGTGGGGCGCGCGTGGTCAGTCAAGCGGGGATCAAGCGGGAGCAAGCGGATCGTCATGCCGCAAGCCGGGAACGGGCACCTCGACAGGGTTACAATTGCGGTTTCCCGTGCCCGCCCCAGTCCGCAAGGCGGTTCGTTTCGAAGCCGCGCGCGTCGGCGTCTTCGGCAGGACGGCTCAGTCCGCCCGGTTCGCCTCTTGCGCATCGTGTGGAGCGCACGCCGCGCGAGCGGCGGGTTTGCCTGCGCGGCGCAGCACATCGTCATCTGTCTTTTAGAGAAACTCCATGAGCCTCAAATGCGGCATCGTCGGCTTGCCTAACGTCGGCAAGTCCACCCTGTTCAACGCGCTGACGAAGGCGGGCATCGCCGCCGAGAACTATCCGTTCTGCACGATCGAGCCGAACGTCGGCGTCGTCGAGGTGCCGGACAAGCGGCTTACGGCGCTCGCCGAAATCGTGAAGCCCGAGCGCATCGTGCCGGCTGTCGTCGAATTCGTCGACATCGCGGGCCTCGTCGCCGGCGCGAGCAAGGGTGAGGGCCTCGGCAACCAGTTCCTCGCCAACATTCGCGAAACCGACGCGATCACGCACGTCGTACGCTGCTTCGAAGACGAAAACGTGATTCACGTCGCTGGCAAAGTCGACCCGCTGTCGGATATCGAGGTGATCAACACCGAGCTCGCGCTCGCCGACCTCGCGACCGTCGAAAAGGCGCTCACGCGCTACGCGAAGGCCGCGAAGTCGGGCAACGACAAGGAAGCCGTCAAGCTCGCCGCCGTGCTCGAAAAGGTGCGTGCGCAACTGGATCAGGCGAAGGCCGTACGCGGCCTCGATCTGAACGAAGACGAACAGGCGCTGATCAAGCCGTTCTGCCTGATCACGGCGAAGCCGGCCATGTATGTCGCGAACGTGAAGGAAGACGGCTTCGAAAACAATCCGCATCTCGATGCGGTGCGCAAGTACGCTGAAAGCGAGAAGTCGCCGGTCGTCGCCGTATGCGCGGCCATCGAGGCGGAAATCGCCGACCTCGCCGACGAAGACAAGGAAGTGTTCCTCGCCGATATGGGCATGGACGAGCCGGGCCTGAACCGCGTGATTCGCGCGGGCTTCAAGCTGCTCGGTCTGCAGACGTACTTCACGGCGGGCGTCAAGGAAGTGCGTGCGTGGACGATTCATATCGGCGATACGGCGCCGCAAGCCGCGGGGGCGATCCATACCGACTTCGAACGCGGTTTCATCCGCGCGCAGACGATCGGCTTCGACGACTTCATCACGTACAAGGGCGAACAGGGCGCGAAGGAAGCGGGCAAGATGCGCGCTGAAGGCAAGGAATACGTCGTGCACGATGGCGATGTGATGAACTTCCTGTTCAATGTCTAGCGACGCACCTCTCCCGCCCTCATGCGCGACGCCACCATGACCATCGACGACCTGCAGAAGCAATTACTTGCCTTCCGCGACGCGCGCGACTGGCAGCAATTCCATACGCTGCGCAACCTGATCGTCTCGGCGAGCATCGAGGCGGGCGAACTGCTCGAAACCGTGCAATGGAAAACCGACGCCGGGATCGACGAGCTGGTCGCCGATCCGGTGCAGCGCAAACATCTCGAGCACGAATGCGCGGACGTGCTCATGTATCTGATGCTGATCGCCGAAAAAGCCGGCTTCGACCTCGTCGAAGCGGCCGCCGACAAGCTGAAACTCAACGAAACGCGTTACCCCGTGGAAAAGGCCAAGGGAAAGTCCACCAAATATTCGGCGCTTTAGCCGCACGCCTTCACCGTTTTCCGATGACGACCGCAACATTAATTGCGCGTTTTGTTCCGCTATCATCGGCATCTTTACATACTGAAACGTCTCTTTCGCCCGCCTGTCATCGACCACAACTAGAATCGCGCGACCCCAACCTCCGTCGCGTGCCCTAGCAAAAGGAGACAAATCGATGCATCGCAAGCCGCTCATCCGTTCTTTTTCCGTCGCAATCACCGTCGCGTTCGCCGCAGCAGGCGTCGGCATCAGCCCCAGCGCTCGCGCCGCCACCGAGATCCAGTTCTGGCACGCCATGGAAGCCGCGCTCGGCGAACGCCTGAACGACATCGCCAACGACTTCAACAAGTCGCAAAGCGACTACAAGATCGTCCCCGTCTTCAAGGGCACCTACGACCAGACGCTCGCCGCCGGCATCGCCGCGTACCGCAGCGGCAACGCGCCGGCGATCCTGCAGGTCTACGAAGTCGGCACCGCGACGATGATGCAGGCGAAGAAAGCGGTGATCCCCGTCTCCGATGTGTTCAGGCAGGCCGGCATCCCGCTCGACGAAAAAGCGTTCGTGCCGACCATCGCGAGCTATTACAGCGACTCGAAAACCGGCCACCTGATCTCGATGCCGTTCAACAGCTCGACGCCGGTGCTCTACTACAACAAGGATGCGTTCAAAAAGGCCGGCCTCGACCCGAACCAGCCGCCGAAAACATGGCCCGAAGTCGAACAGGATGCGCGCAAGCTGAAAGCATCGGGCATGTCGTGCGGCTACTCGTCGGGCTGGCAAAGCTGGATTCAGCTCGAAAACTACAGCGCATGGCACGCTGCGCCGTTCGCCACCAGGAACAACGGCTTCGACGGCCTCGACGCGCAACTCGAATTCAACAAGCCGCTGCAGATCGCGCATATCCAGTTCCTGCAGAACATGGCGAAGGAAGGCACGTTCACCTATGCAGGGCGCAAGGACGAGCCCGTCTCGAAGTTCTATAGCGGCGATTGCGCGATCATCACGAACTCGTCGGGCTCGCTCGCGACAATCCGCAAGTACGCGAAGTTCGATTTCGGCACCGGCATGATGCCGTACGACCCAGGCGTGAAAGGCGCGCCGCAGAACGCGATGATCGGCGGCGCGAGCCTATGGGTGCTGTCGGGCAAGGATCCGGCCGTCTATAAGGGCGTCGCGAAGTTTCTTGAATATCTGACTTCGCCGCCGGTCGCCGCAAAGTGGCATCAGGACACCGGTTATCTGCCGGTCACGACGGCCGCGTACCAGCTCACGCAGCAACAGGGCTTCTACGAAAAGAACCCCGGCAGCGACACCGCCATCAAACAGATGTTGAACAAGCCGCCGCTGCCGTACACGAAGGGCCTGCGCCTCGGCAACATGCCGCAGATCCGCACGGTCATCGACGAAGAGCTCGAACAGGTGTGGGCGCAGAAGAAGTCGCCGAAGGATGCACTCGATTCGTCGGTGTCACGCGGCAACGAGCTGCTGCGCCGCTTCGAAAAGGCCGGTAGCTAGAACCGGGGGCAACGATAGCCGGCCGCGAACGGGCGCGTGTCCCGTTCGCCTTCACGGTCCCTTCGAGGCGATCTTCGATGCAAAAACGTTCGACTTTCAGCACGGGCCTGCTCCCTTATCTGCTCGTCGCGCCGCAGCTCGCCATTACGCTCGTGTTTTTCGTATGGCCCGCCGGCGTCGCGCTCTGGCAATCGACGCAAACGCAGGACGCGTTCGGCACCTCGAGCGAATTCGTCGGCTTCGCGAACTTCCGCCAGCTATTCGGCGACCCGCTGTATCTGTCGTCGTTCAATACGACGCTGATTTTCAGCGCGCTCGTGACCGTCAGCGGCCTCGCGATCTCGCTGCTGCTCGCCGCCTGCGCGGACCGCGTGACGCGCGGCGCGAAAGCGTACCAGACGCTGCTGATCTGGCCATACGCCGTCGCGCCCGCGATCGCCGCCGTGCTGTGGGCCTTTCTGTTCAACCCGAGCATCGGGCTCGTCACCTACGCGCTCGCGAAATACGGCATCGTCTGGAATCACGCGTTGAATCCGGGCCAGGCCATGTTTCTTGTCGTGCTCGCCTCGGTCTGGAAGCAGGTCAGCTACAACTTCCTGTTCTTCTACGCGGGCTTGCAGGCCATTCCGCGTTCGCTGATCGAAGCGGCCGCGATCGACGGCGCGGGTCCGGTGCGCCGCTTCTTCGGCATCGCGCTGCCGCTGCTGTCGCCGACCAGCTTCTTCCTGCTCGTCGTGAACATTGTCTACGCGTTCTTCGACACCTTCCCGATCATCGACGCCGCGACCGCCGGCGGCCCAGCGCAGTCGACCAGAACGCTGATCTACAAGATCTTCGCCGAAGGCTTCCAGGGGCTCGACATCGGCAGCTCCGGCGCGCAATCGGTCGTGCTGATGCTGATCGTCGTCGGCCTGACCGTCGTGCAGTTCCGTTTCATCGAGCGCAAGGTCCAATACGCATGATCGAAAATCGCCGCGGTTTCGACCTCTTCTGCCACGCGGTGCTGATCGTCGGCGTGCTGCTCGTCGTGTTTCCGGTCTACGTCGCGTTTTGCGCGGCAACGATGAACGAGCACGAAGTATTCAACGTACCGCTGTCGCTCGTGCCGAGCACGCATCTCTTCGAAAACATGGCGACCGTCTGGCGCCACGGCAGCGGCAACGCGGCGAGCCCGTTCGGCACGATGCTGCTGAACAGCCTCGTGATGGCGCTCGTCATTTCGATCGGCAAGATCGCGGTGTCGATCATCTCCGCGTTCGCGATCGTGTTTTTCCGCTTTCCGTTCAGGAATCTCGCGTTCTGGCTCATCTTCATCACGCTGATGCTGCCGGTCGAGGTGCGGATCTTTCCGACCGTGCAGGTCGTGTCGTCGCTGCATCTGGCCAACACGTATGCGGGCCTCACGCTGCCGCTGATCGCATCGGCCACGGCAACCTTCCTGTTCCGCCAGTTCTTCATGACGCTGCCCGATGAACTGATCGAAGCCGCGCGCATCGACGGCGCGGGCGCGCTGCGTTTCTTTTGGGACATCGTCCTGCCGCTGTCGAAGACGAATATCGCGGCGCTCTTCGTCATCACGTTTATCTACGGCTGGAACCAGTACTTGTGGCCGATTCTGATCACGAACGACGCGTCGTTGATGACGGCGGTGATCGGCATCAAAAGCATGATCGCATCGGGCGATACCGCCACCGAATGGCATCTCGTGATGGCCGCGACGCTGCTCGCCATGCTGCCGCCGCTCGTCGTCGTGCTCGCGATGCAGCGCTGGTTCGTGCGCGGTCTCGTCGATGCCGAAAAATGACGCGCAACCGTCATGGGCAAAATTCAAGGGCATAACGCATGGCCGCACTGACACTCAAAGGCGTAAAGAAAACCTACGACGGCAAGCAGTTCGTGCTGCACGGCATCGATGCGGCCGTGGCCGACGGCGAGTTCGTCGTGATGGTCGGTCCGTCGGGCTGCGGCAAGTCGACATTGCTGCGCATGGTGGCGGGCCTCGAGCGAATCAGCGAAGGCACGATCGCGATCGACGGCACGGTTGTCAATAACCTCGAGCCGAAGGACCGCAACATCGCGATGGTGTTTCAGAACTATGCGCTGTATCCGCATATGACCGTCGCGGAAAATATGGGCTACGCGCTGAAGATCGCAGGCGTCGACCGCGCGACGATCGGGCGGCGCGTGCAGGCTGCAGCGCAGATTCTCGAACTCGAGCCGCTGCTGTCGCGCAAACCGCGCGAGTTGTCGGGCGGTCAGCGGCAGCGTGTCGCGATGGGCCGCGCGATCGTGCGCGAGCCGTCCGTGTTTCTGTTCGACGAACCGTTGTCGAACCTCGATGCGCGGCTGCGCGTACAGATGCGCCTCGAAATCCAGCGCCTGCATGCGCGCCTCGCCACGACGAGCCTTTACGTCACGCACGATCAGATCGAAGCGATGACGCTCGCGCAACGCGTGATCGTCATGAACCGCGGCAAGGCCGAACAGATCGGCGCGCCGACCGAAGTCTACGAACGGCCGGCGACGATGTTCGTTGCGGGCTTTATCGGCTCGCCGGGCATGAATCTGCTCGAAGGCCGCATTTCCGACGACGGCACGAGCTTCGAGGTGGCCGGCGATGTCGCAGGCAATGGCGGCGGGCGCGGCCCGAGCTTGCCGCTGGCAGGCGTGCCATGCGTCGGGCGCGAGGTGGCGGCCGGCCGCGAATGGGTGCTCGGCATCCGGCCCGAGCATCTGACGCCGGGGCAGCCGGGCGCCGCAGGCGTGACGCTGACGGTCGATTCGTGCGAGTTGCTCGGCGCGGACAATCTCGCGCATGGACGGTGGGGCAAGCACGACGTGACCGCGCGTTTGCCGCACGCGCATCGGCCCGCGGCCGGCGATGCACTCGAACTCTCACTGCCGGCACAGCATCTGCATTTCTTCGATCCGGCGAGCGGGCAGCGCGCGAACCAGGATCAGCCCGCCGGCCGATCCTAGTTCGTCACGGCGCGTCGCCACAACCGATCGCCTTGCGTTGACCGCCGCTCGACGCCGCCGCCAGCGACGCGCGAATCGCCGACATCTGCCTCGGCGAGTCGGACAGCACCGCGTCGACGCCAAGACACGCCATCGCGCGATAGTCGTCGGCGTTATTGACCGCGATCGCGACGATCCGCACATCGGGCTGCTGACGGAAGCAGGCGACGGTGGCCGGCGTCCACAACGTCGCGTTCACCTCGGAGCCGCCCTCGCCGAGGGTGAATTCCTCCGTCACCTTCAAAACACGGTGCAGTTCGAATGCCGTCCATGTGTGCGCGGCAGGCGCATCGTCGCATTGGCCCGCGAGCAGCGCGCGCACGAGACGCTGCCGCGTCGCATCGCGCGACTCGAACACACGCGCCTGCGGGTACGCGGCAAAGCTGCGTTGGTACGCGGCGTCGGTCGAATAGATCGTCACGCGCGACCATGCGTCTTGTTCGGTCAACACGCGCGCGACGGCGTGCGCCTGCGGTTCGGCCGGCGTCGCCTTCATATCGAGCATGACCGGGATATGCGCGGGGATCGCACGCAACGCCTCGCTGAGCGTCGGAATAGAGGCGGGATGAGCGCGATACGGATAGGGATTGCCGCTATCGGCGCCCTTGAAGGTCCAGCCCGCGTTGATATGCGCCAACTGCGCCGCGCTATGCGACGCGACCGGTCCCTTTGCGTCGGTCAATGCCGACAGATCCGCGGGCCGATAGAGCACGGGCACGCCGTCCATGCTTAGCTGAACGGTGAGCCAGATCGCATCGGCGTGGTTCGCTATCGCGAGCCTGATCGCTTCGAGTGTGTTTTCCGGCGCGTCGGCGGTGCCGCCGCGGTGCGCGACGATGCGCGGCAAGGTCGATGCCGCAGCGTCCACGGCCGGTTGCGCCGCGGACCCGGCGCCGCAAGCCGACACAAGCAGGACTGCCGACAGCGCGGAAGCCGCGCAGAGCGTTCTGAACACGTTATTACCTGCTTCGAATGGTGAAAGAGCAAACGAGTTTATGTGGCGCGAATCGCGACGGGTCGTTATATATCATTACGGGCGCCGTCCCTGACGGGAACAGCACCCGCAACATCGCTTCGTCGCTTGCGACCGTACCCCTGCCATGCCGTGGCATTGCCGTTCGCCACGCCCGCGCCATCGGCCGCGAAGTACAATGGCACCTCCTCCCGCTGCGCTCGCGGCTTCACCATCGTACGAACCGCAGCATCGCGTACCAGCCGCACCGCGCGCGGGAGCCGGTCACAGCCGGTCAATGCACGTTGCCGGATCGTCGGACATGTTGTCGTGCACGCGTGAACGCTGTGCCATCCACCCCTCGCCGCCCGCCCGGCTCGATGCAGGCCGGCGGCGTCAACGCCCAATTGCAAGCAAATGGCCCAATACGTCTTCACCATGAACCGGGTCGGCAAGATCGTGCCGCCCAAGCGTCAAATTCTGAAGGACATCTCGCTGTCGTTCTTCCCCGGTGCGAAGATCGGCGTGCTCGGCCTGAACGGCTCGGGCAAATCGACACTGATCAAGATCATGGCCGGCGTCGACAAGGATATCGAAGGCGAAGCGACGCCGATGCCGAACCTGAACATCGGCTACCTGCCGCAGGAACCGCAGCTCGACCCGCAAAAGACCGTGCGCGAAGCGGTCGAGGAAGGTCTCGGCGACGTGTTCAGCGCGCAGAAAAAGCTCGACGAAATTTATGCAGCGTACGCGGAGCCCGATGCCGACTTCGACAAGCTCGCCGCCGAACAGGCGAAGTACGAGGCGATCCTCGCCACTTCCGATGGCGGCAGCCCCGAGCAGCAGCTCGAAGTCGCGGCCGACGCACTGCGCCTGCCGCCGTGGGACGCGAAGATCGAGCATCTGTCGGGCGGCGAGAAGCGCCGCGTCGCGCTGTGCAAGCTGCTGCTCGAAAAGCCCGACATGCTGCTGCTCGACGAGCCGACCAACCACCTCGACGCCGAATCGGTCGAATGGCTCGAGCAGTTCCTCACGCGCTTCCCGGGCACCGTGGTGGCCGTCACGCACGATCGCTACTTCCTCGACAACGCAGCCGAGTGGATTCTCGAACTCGACCGCGGCCACGGCATTCCATGGAAGGGCAACTACAGCAGCTGGCTCGATCAGAAGGAAAATCGCCTGAAGCAGGAAGAGTCGTCGGAATCGGCGCGTCAGAAAGCGATCAGGAAAGAGCTCGAATGGGTGCGCCAGAATCCGAAGGGCCGTCAGGCGAAGTCGAAGGCACGTATCGCGCGCTTCGAGGAGCTCAACAGTCAGGAATACCAGAAGCGTAACGAAACGCAGGAAATCTTCATTCCGGCCGGCGAGCGGCTCGGCAATGAAGTGATCGAATTCAGGAACGTCAGCAAGTCGTACGGCGATCGTTTGCTGATCGATAACCTGAGCTTCAAGATTCCGGCGGGCGCGATTGTCGGCATCATCGGACCGAACGGCGCGGGCAAGTCGACGCTGTTCCGCATGCTGACGGGCCGCGAGCAGCCCGATTCGGGCGAGATCGTGCGCGGACCGACGGTGAAAGTCGCGTACGTCGACCAGAGCCGCGACGCGCTCGACGGTTCGAAGACCGTGTTCGAGGAAATCTCGGGCGGCGCCGACGTGCTGACGGTCGGCAAGTACGAAACGCCGTCGCGCGCGTATATCGGCCGTTTCAACTTCAAGGGCGGGGACCAGCAGAAGAACGTCGGCACGCTGTCGGGCGGCGAGCGGGGACGGCTGCATCTGGCCAAGACGCTGATCGCGGGCGGCAACGTGCTGCTGCTCGACGAACCGTCGAACGACCTCGACGTCGAAACGCTGCGCGCGCTCGAAGATGCACTGCTCGAGTTCGCCGGCTCGGTGTTGGTGATCTCGCACGATCGCTGGTTCCTCGACCGCATCGCGACGCATATCCTCGCGTTCGAAGGCGATTCGCAAGCGACGTTCTTCGACGGCAACTATCAGGAATACGAGGCCGACAAGCGCGCCCGTCTCGGCGAAGAAGCGGCGCAGCCGAAACGTCTGCGGTATAAGCCGATTACGCGGTAAGCGCGTTGGTTGGCGGTTAAACACAGGGTGGCTGGGTCTGGCCGCCCGGTTGTCCGTCGGGTCGGTCGCGTCCGCCTGGTCCACCAGGAAGGGCCTACGACGATGCGCAGCCTCGCTCGTATATTTCGGCATGGCGTTTGCTGCCCGACGCTTTGCAGCAGCCGCGGCCAGGGCCGGCCGGAAACGACTGCCACACGGTGGATGACGACAAGGAGGCAGAATGACGATGTCGGTGGGCAAGCGCGTAATCGTCGGCGTGGTCGCCGTCATCATCGTGCTCGCGGTCCTGGCGCTTGGCGGTTTGTACTATGTGCAGCGCGAAGTCAAAGCGCGCGTCACCGAGGCGCTCGGGCCGCTCGGCAGCGCCGAGCGTATCGACGTCGGCTTCACGTCGATCAGGCTTACCAACGTGCGCCTGATCGCGCCAAAAGACTGGCCGACGCCCAATACCTTGCGTGCCGCGCAGATCACGCTGGAACCGGATCTGCGTGACGCGTTGATGCGGCGGCCCTTGCACATCCGCGAAGTGGTGGTCAGCGATTTCACGCTCGCGGCAATTCGCAAGCCGGGCGGTACGGTCGAGTTGCTGCCAAATCTGCGGCAATCCATTAGCAGCACGCAGCCAGCGGCCAGCACACCCGGCGCGCGCCAGGCACCGCCTGCGGAAAAACTGATCGATCAGGTCCGCTTCGAGCGCGGCACATTCGATTTCTACGATCAAATGGTCAGCCAGCCGCCATACAAGGTCAGCGTGACCGACGCGAATGCAACCGTCGATCACATTCATCTGCCGGAACTCGACGAACCGACGTCGGTGGCGGTCACGGGCTCGATCAAAGGCCCCGAACATACCGGCAAGGTCGGACTCAACGGCTGGATCAGAATCGCTAACAAGGACTCGCAGCTGACGACGACGCTGCGCGGCGTCGATATCGTGATGCTCGACCCGTATATGCTCAAGAAGGCCGGCGCCAAAGCACGCGTGACCGGCGGTACGCTCGACCTGAGCGTCGAATCGACGGTGCGCGACTATCGCATCCACGCGCCCGGCATGCTGACGTTGCACCATCTGCGGCTTCAGGAATCGGACAACCCGCTCGACACGTTTATGTCGATTCCGACGCGCGCGGCCGTCGCCGCACTGAAGAGCCATGGCGACGAGATCACGCTGCATTTCGTGCTCGACGGCAATCTGCGCGACCCAAAGTTCAAGCTCAACGAAAGCCTGATGACCGAGCTGCGCGCGAACTTCGCGAAGGCGCTCGGCGTGAGCGCGGAGGGTGTCGCGAAGGGCGCCGGTGAAACGGTGAAGGGACTTGGCAACGCGTTGAAGAATCTGCTTGGGCAGTAAGCGCGCGGCTGGATGAGCAATGCGCACGAGCAAAGCGCACGAGCAAAGCGCGGCGCGCGCCGGCGGCGCATGCGATCGCTGATCGCGCGGCGTGCCAGCCGCTGCACGCCGAATGCTGTTTAAACCGGCAAACCGAGTTCGCGCAGCTTCGCTTCGGTCTGTGCCGCGCTCGTATGGTGCACGCCATGCCAGCCGAGCGCACTCGCCGCTTCGGCATTCTTGAGGTTGTCGTCGATAAAGACGAGTTCGTGCGGCGCCACGCCCGGCACATGCGCTTCGATGCGCTCGCGCATCATGCCGAAGATCGCTGGGTCCGGCTTCACGAGCTTCACTCGCCCCGACACGATGATGTCGCGAAAGCGCCGCAGCACCGGATAGTTCTCCCACGCGTACGGGAACGTCTCGGCCGACCAGTTCGTCAAGCCGAAGATCGGCACACCGGCTGCATCGAGCTTATCGACCGTTGCGACGCCGTCGTGCAGCACGCCGGCCACCATCTCGTGCCAGCGCTCGTAAAACGCGCGGATCAGCGGCTCATGATCGGGAAACTGCTCGATCAGTTCGGCCGTGCCCTCGGCAATCGGCTGGCCGCCGTCCTGCCGAATGACCCACTCCATCGTGCACACGTTCGCGAGAAACCACTGACGCTCGGTTTCGTCCGGAATCAACGTGCGGTACAGGTACTGCGGGCTCCAGTCGATCAGCACGCCGCCGAAATCGAACACGACTGCCTTGATGGTCATGCAAACTCCGTTGTTGGTCGCAGAATTGAGGGAGCGCCCGGCGGCGTACGGTTCGCGGTTCGCGACGATCCGATCGGTCAGATCGGTCAGATCGATGAGACCGATCAGATCGCCTTCGTCCGCGTCTCGAGCCACGCCTTCGCATCGCCCGACA
Organism: Paraburkholderia sp. SARCC-3016; assembly: GCF_031119615.1. Lineage (NCBI taxonomy): Bacteria > Pseudomonadati > Pseudomonadota > Betaproteobacteria > Burkholderiales > Burkholderiaceae > Paraburkholderia > Paraburkholderia sp. SARCC-3016. Next base: position 32,290 of record NZ_JAVHZD010000023.1, read on the forward strand.
CATGCGGCGCGATTCGCGCGCGCACCGTCTCGTGATACGCGTTGAGCCACGCGCGCTCGTCGTCGCGCAACAGCGGCAGCGCGATGCAACGCGTGTCGATCGGGCACAGCGTCAGCGTTTCGAACTCGAGGAAATCGCCGAACTCGGTCCTGCCGGCCGCGCGGTTCAGCACAAGGTTTTCGATGCGGATGCCCCATTTGCCGGGCCGATAGATGCCCGGCTCGATCGACGTGATCATCCCCTCTTCCATCGCGGTCCACGCTTCGGCCGGCGCGTAATGCGAGATGACCTGCGGCCCTTCGTGCACATTCAGGAAATAGCCGACGCCATGGCCGGTGCCATGACCGTAGTCGGCGCCGGCTTCCCAGATCGGTGCGCGCGCGATCGCGTCGAGCATCGGCGAGCGGATGCCGCGCGGAAAGCGCGCGCGCGACAGCGCGATCGTGCCTTTGAGCACCGTCGTGAAGTCGCGTCGGTGCGCGTCGTCGATCGTACCGATCGGCACGACGCGCGTGATGTCGGTGGTGCCGCTCAGGTACTGGCCGCCCGAATCGATCAGCAGCAGCCCGTTGCCTTCGATCGTCGCATGCGACTCCGGCAACGCGCGGTAGTGCGGCATCGCGCCGTTCGCGTTGAATGCGGCGATCGTCGAAAAGCTCAACGTGACGAAGCCGGGACGGCGCGCGCGAGCCGCCGTCAGACGTTCGTCGACGGTCAGTTCGGTGATCGTCTCGCGGCCGAGCGCGCCTTCGAACCATGCGAAGAATTCGGCGAGCGCCGCGCCGTCCGGTTCCATCGTCGCGCGCACCTGCGCGGCCTCGGCCTCGGTCTTGCGCGACTTGAACAGGGTGGTCGGATTGATCGCCTCGACCACCTTCACGTGCGACGGCACCGGCTGCAGCATGCCGAACGTCACGCGCCGCGGGTCCACCAGCAGCGTCGCGCCAGCAGGCAGCGCCGCGAGCGCGCCGGCCGCCTGCGCATACGGCTCGACGCGAACGCCATCGCGCGCAAGCGCGTCGGCAAGCGGCGCCGGCACCTTGCCCTCGACCACGAACAGCGTCGCGCGTTCGAGCCCGATCAGCGCATGCGCGACGAACACCGGGTTGTAGTTCACGTCGGCGCCGCGCAGGTTCAGGAGCCACGCGAGGTCGTCGAGCGTCGAGATGAAATGCCACTGCGCGCCTTGCTCCTGCATGGCGCGGCGCACCCGCGCGAGCTTGTCCGCGCGCGCGACGCTCGCTTGCGGCGGTGCATGTTCGTAGACCGCATCGGCCGGCAGCGGCGGGCGTTGCGGCCAGATCGCATCGAGCAGATCGACGTCGGTGCGCAGCTTGACGCCGCGTGCCGCGAGCGCGTCGCCGAGCGCACGCGCAGCCGCGACCCCGAGCACCGCGCCGTCGACGCCGACCGTGCCGCCCGACGCCACGTTCTGCGCGAGCCATTCGATATGCGGCTGCGTCAGCTGGCCGCCCATCATTTTCATGAGCGCAATGCCGGTGCCGGCCAGTTGCGCTTCGGCCTGCACCCAATAACGGCTGTCGACCCACAGGCCCGCGAAGTCCGGCGTCACCACGAGCGTGCCGACCGAACCGGTGAAGCCCGATAGCCACTCGCGCCCTTTCCAGCGGCCCGGCAAATACTCGGACAGGTGCGGATCGGCCGATGGCACCAGATAAGCGGCAAGGCCGGCGTGCGTCATGGCGCCACGCAGTTGCGCGATTCGTTCGGGAATCGATGCAGTTTCAGGGAGTCGGACGTTCATCGTGTTCACCAGAAAATATTGAGCGGCATTTCAGCGCCGCCGTGACAGCAGGCCGACCGCGGCGGCGACCGCGACGAGCGCGACCGCCGTGCAGACCGGCCATTCGAGCGTATCGCCATCGCGAAAAAGCGTCGTGACATGGCCGGCCATGCGCGCCAGGGCCGCGCCGAGCACGCCCGCGAGCACCGCCACCCATAGCCGCGCGCCGCTTCTGCGCCGCAGCGGATGCAGCCACCAGCCCGCCAGCCCGACCGCGATGCCGACGACGACGACGCCGGACCACCCCATCAGCGACGCCCCTCGGGCCGCGACGGAATTGTCCGAAGTTTCGGATTTGTCCCATTTGCCGGCACGCCGACGATAGTTAGCATTTTTTCTCTCATTAACCAGAAGGTCAGCACGGCGCTTATCTGCGCCGCTGTTCATCGGCGGTTCGCCAGCAGTCGCGCGGGCGATGGGTAGCGGTTGAGTTTAGGGGCGGGAATACCGTTAGGCAAGCCACCACGCCTACGCGCTCGCCTCCTCGCTCGCAAGCTTAAGGCGCCGGTCTGCAACGCGTCCCCATGCGAATCGCCCTCATCGAGCCGGACCTTCGCCACGCGGCACTCGTCACCCGCCTGCTGCTCGCCGCAGGCCACGCGTGCCAGCACTTCAGCGCGAGCGAGCCATTCCTCTGTAGCGCCCGGCAGCTTTTCTTCGATCTTCTCGTCACCGAAGTCTGGGCCGGCGACCGCTGCGCCGAGGACGTCATCGCGCTCGCGCGCAAGGTGCTGCCGGGCCTGCCCATCATCGTCACAATGAAAGCGCCGCGCGAAAGCGAACTCGTGGCTGCGCTGCACGCGGGCGCCGACGACTGCGTCGCGAAGCCGGTGCGCGGCCCCGAAATGCTTGCCCGCGTCGATGCGCTGATTCGCCGCGCGGGCTTTCGCCGGCCGCGCAACCGCGCGCGCGAGACGTTTGGCGAATATGCGTTCGACGGCGGACGCTCGCTCGTCGTCTGTCGGGGTCAGGTCATTCCGATGACGCCGAAGGAACTGCGCTTCGCGCTCCTGCTGTTTTCCAATATGTCGCGGCCCGTTTCGCGCGCCCAGATACTTGAAACCGTCTGGGGCCGCCGCGACATCAAGTCGCGCACGCTCGACACGCATGCCTCGCGCATCCGCGCGAAGCTCGAATTGCGGCCCGAGCGCGGCTACGCGTTGACGCCGTTGTACGGCTACGGCTACCGGCTCGACCCTGTCTCCGCCGCAGACGGCAACGGCGACGGGGACGAGCCGCCCCGGACTGAAACAATCGTGGAAACGCTATAATATGGGGCTAAACCATAGCCCCAGTCGCCGGGCTGTCCCCATTTATGCAGCTTTTAACGATCGGAATCAATCACCACACTGCGCCAGTCGCCCTGCGCGAACGCGTGGCGTTTCCGCTCGAACAGATCAAGCCCGCGCTCGACGCGTTCAAGGAGCTGTGGCTCGGCCGCGCGGCGCCCAACGCGCCTGAAGCCGCGATCCTGTCCACCTGCAACCGCACCGAACTCTACTGCGCCACCGACGACCGCGCGGCCCGTGAAGCCGCGATCCGGTGGCTGTCGATGTACCACAATCTCCCGGTCGACGAACTCGCACCGCATGTCTACGCGCTGCCGCAGTCGGAAGCCGTGCGCCACGCGTTTCGCGTCGCATCGGGGCTCGATTCGATGGTGCTCGGTGAAACCCAGATCGTCGGTCAGATGAAGGACGCGGTGCGCACGGCATCCGAGGCCGGCGCGCTCGGCACGTATCTGAACCAGCTGTTCCAGCGCACGTTCGCCGTGGCGAAGGAAGTGCGCAGCACGACCGAAATCGGCGCGCAGTCCGTATCGATGGCCGCTGCGGCCGTGCGGCTCGCGCAGCGCATTTTCGACAAGGTATCGAACCAGCGCGTGCTTTTTATCGGCGCCGGCGAAATGATCGAGCTGTGCGCGACGCACTTCGCCGCGCAACAGCCGCGTGAACTCGTGATCGCGAACCGTACCGCCGAGCGCGGCGAGCGCCTCGCCGAACGTTTCAACGGCCGCGCGATTCAGCTTGCCGAACTGCCGACGCGCATGCACGAATTCGACATCATCGTGTCGTGCACGGCGTCGACGCTGCCTATCATCGGCCTCGGCGCAGTCGAGCGCGCCGTCAAGGCGCGCCGTCACCGCCCGATTTTCATGGTCGATCTCGCCGTGCCGCGCGACATCGAGCCGGAAGTCGGCTTGCTCGAAGACGTGTTCCTGTACACCGTGGACGATCTCGGCGCGATCGTCCGCGAAGGCAATGCGTCGCGTCAGGCGGCCGTCGCGCAGGCCGAGGCGATCATCGAAACGCGCGTGCAGAACTTCATGCAGTGGCTCGACGCGCGCAGCATCGTGCCGGTCATTCGCCATATGCATACGCAGGCGGACGCGCTGCGCCGCGCCGAAGTCGATAAAGCGCTCAAGATGCTCGCGCGCGGCGACGATCCTGCCGTCGTGCTCGAAGCGCTGTCGCAATCCATCACGAACAAGCTGATCCACGGTCCGACGCATGCGCTGAACCGTGCGAACAGCGACAACCGCGCCACCCTCATCGAACTGATGAGCGGCTTCTACAAACACAATCACACGCCCGAGCGTTAGCTGCGCTAACGCATATCGGGCGTCGGCGCTCCGGCAGCCACCAGCAACTGGCGCTTTCCGGAACGTGCGCGGCGCCCCGGCCCGCGGCCTGAGTGCCTGTTTGCAGTTCCGTGGTACAGGCCACCCGCTTCCCCAATTCTGGCTATCACTTCCGGAGCCCGCTCCGGAGCGCAACGAAAATCCCATGAAAACGAGCATGCAAAGCAAGCTCGACCAGCTCACCACACGGCTGGCCGAACTGAATGACCTGTTGAGCCGCGCGGACGTCACCGCGAATCTCGATCAATACCGCAAACTCACGCGCGAGCATGCGGAGCTGGGACCCGTCGTCGAGCATTACGCGCTGTGGCGCCAGGCCGTCAACGATGCGGCGACCGCGCAGGAACTGATGTCGGATCCGTCGATGAAGGAATTCGCCGAAGAAGAAAACCGCGCGGCGCGCGAGCGGATGGAGCAACTCGAGGCCGAATTGCAGCGCATGCTGCTGCCGAAAGACCCGAACGACGAGCGCAATATCTTCCTCGAAATCCGTGCGGGCACGGGCGGCGACGAGTCGGCGCTGTTCGCGGGCGATTTGCTGCGCATGTATCTGCGCTACGCGGAACGTAATCGCTGGCAGGTCGAAATGATGTCGGCAAGCGAATCGGACCTCGGCGGCTACAAGGAAGTGATCGTGCGCATTGCGGGCGAGGCGGCTTACTCGAAGCTCAAGTTCGAATCGGGCGGACATCGCGTGCAGCGCGTGCCGGCCACCGAAACGCAAGGCCGCATCCATACGTCCGCGTGCACGGTCGCGGTCATGCCGGAAGCCGATGAGATCGGGGAAGTCGAGATCAATCCGTCCGATCTGCGCATCGATACGTTCCGCGCGTCGGGTGCCGGCGGCCAGCACATCAACAAAACGGACTCGGCCGTGCGCGTTACGCACTTGCCGACGGGTATCGTCGTCGAGTGCCAGGACGATCGCTCGCAGCACAAGAACAAGGACCGCGCGCTCAAAGTGCTCGCGGCGCGCATCAAGGACAAGCAATACCATGAGCAGCACGCGAAGGAGGCGGCCACGCGCAAGAGCCTGATCGGTTCGGGCGACCGCTCGGAGCGCATCCGCACCTACAACTTCCCGCAAGGGCGACTCACCGATCACCGCATCAACCTGACGCTGTATCGGCTCGAAGCGATCATGGAGGGCGATCTCGACGAGCTGATCGCCGCGCTCGTCAGCGAGCATCAGGCCGAGCTGCTCGCGTCGCTCGGGGACGCGGAATAAGCGATGGAACAAGCGGTGGAACAAGCGGCGAGACGAGCACAAAAATGAGCGGCGAAAGGTCCGGCAGAATATCCGGCGAATCGGAACCGGCCACGGTTGCCGCGCTGCTTCGCGCGTCGCCGCTGCTGGCGCTCGAGGCGCGCATTCTGCTCGGGCATGCGCTGGGCTGGCGGCGGACCGAACTGATCACGCGCGCCGAAGAACCGCTCGATGCTGTGCAGGTCGCGCTCTGGCATCGGCTCGAAGCGCGGCGCGTCGCGGGCGAGCCGGTCGCCCAACTGGTCGGCGCGCGCGAGTTCTACGGACTCGAATTCGAAGTCACGCCGCATGTGCTGATTCCGCGGCCGGAGACCGAACTGCTGGTCGAAACCGCGCTCCACGTCATCGCCAACCGCACACGCCCGCGTGTGCTCGATCTCGGCACGGGAACCGGCGCGATTGCGGTCGCGATCGCGTCAGCGCGGCCCGATGCGCAGGTGTGGGCGGTCGACCGGTCGATTGATGCGTTGCAGGTCGCCGCGCGCAATGCGGCACGTCTGCTCGATGCGCAACGCCCCGGCGGCGCGCTGACCTTGCTGCATGGCGACTGGTACGCGCCGCTCGACACCCTGCGCGAAGGGCCACCCGGCGGCTCGCCTGACGCCCCGCCGCTGCGCTTCGATGCGATCGTCAGCAATCCGCCGTATATCGCCGGCGACGACCCGCATCTCGCGCAAGGCGATCTGCGCTTCGAGCCGCGCGGCGCGCTGACGGACGAAGCCGATGGCTTATCCGCGATACGTTCGATCGTGACGGAGGCGCCCGCATGGCTCGCCGCGCGCGGCGCACTATGGATCGAGCATGGCTACGATCAGGCGGCGGCCGTGCGCGCGCTGCTTGCGGCGCATGGGTTCCGCGACGTGCGCTCCGAATGCGATCTGGCCGGGATCGAGCGCATCAGCGGCGGCGAGCTGCCGCCTTCGACACCGTCGGCTCGCCCTGACGAAATCCGCTATCATTTGTAGTCAACCCTACTCATTTCCCGAATCGCAAGGTCAGTCATGGATACGCAACAACGCATCAAGCAGATCGTCGACGAAAACGCCGTCGTGCTCTTCATGAAGGGCAACGCGCAGTTTCCGATGTGCGGCTTCTCGGGCCGCGCGGTGCAGATCCTGAAGGCATGCGGCGTCGACGAGTTCAAGACCGTCAACGTGCTCGAAGACGACGAGGTCCGCCAGGGCATCAAGGCATTCTCGAACTGGCCGACCATCCCGCAGCTCTACGTAAAGGGCGAATTCGTCGGCGGCTCGGACATCATGATGGAGATGTACCAATCGGGCGAACTCCAGCAGTTGTTTGCCGCGGCTTAACGAAACGCATCAGCGCAAAGGGCTCGCGACGCCTGCGGGCCGCCTGGGGGGCCGCCACTTACGGCCGCCACTTATGGCCGCCAGCAATGCCACCCCATATCGCCGTGCCCATGGCCGCCGTATGGTTCGCCGGATAGCTGCCCGATAGCCTGCCGGTTGCGAGGCACTTCATGGACACACGCATTGCCGTACCCCGCCGCGTGATCGTCGCGATCACCGGCGCATCGGGCGCGATTTACGGCATCCGGCTGCTGCACGCGCTGCGTCGGATCGGCGGTGTCGAAAGTCATCTGCTCGTGTCGAGCGCCGGATGGCTCAATATTCATCACGAGCTTCAATTGACGAAAGAAGACGTGCACCCGCTCGCGGATGTCGTCCATTCGGTGCGCGATATCGGCGCGAGCGTCGCGTCGGGTTCGTTGACGACGCACGGCATGATCGTCGCACCCTGCTCGATGAAGACACTCGCGAGCATCGCGCACGGCCTCTCCGACAACCTCATTTGCCGCGCCGCCGACGTCACATTGAAAGAACGCCGCCGGCTCGTGCTGATGGTGCGCGAAACGCCGCTGAACCTCGTGCATCTGCGCAATATGACGGCCGTCACCGAGATGGGCGGCATCGTGTTTCCGTCCGTGCCGGCGTTTTACAGCAAGCCCGCTACGCTTGATGAGATGGTCGACTACACGGTGGCGCGCGTCGTCGATCTGCTTTCGCTCGGACCGTCGCTCGCACCGGCGTGGGAAGGGTTGGGCGCAAACGAATAGACTGCGGCGCCCTTGAACCGACAACCGAACGAACTTCACCGGACCGGAATTCACAACGCCCGCGACGCAATTAATTCCGCCTTGGCCCGTTTATCAAATGCCGGTGCGTCTATATAGTCGCTGCATCGAAACACACTCGCGTCGCGCCAACCCGCGACCGATGCCGCCATGACCCGCCTGCCGACGCTATTCCTTTCCCACGGCGCGCCGACGCTGCCGATCGACCCGTCGCTGCCGTCCGCCGAATTTGCCTCGCTGTCGGCCACATTGCCGCGCCCGAAAGCGATTCTGATGCTGTCCGCGCACTGGATGACTGCGAAGCCGGTCGCGAGCACCGCGAGCAAGCCGGAGACGATCCACGACTTCCACGGCTTCCCGCGCCAGCTCTACGACATCCGGTACCCGGCGCCCGGCGCACCCGATGTCGCGCGGCACGCGGCGGAACTGCTCGACGCCGCCGGTATTGCCACGTCGAGCGAACCGCACGGGCTCGACCATGGCGCGTGGGTGCCGATGCTGCTGATGTTCCCGTCCGCCGACATCCCGGTCGCACAGTTGTCGATCCAACCCCGCCTCGATCCCGGCCACCACTTCCGCGTCGGGCGCGCATTGCGCGCGCTGCGCGACGATGGCGTGATGGTGATCGGCTCCGGACAGATCACCCACAACCTGCGCGAAGCGGACTTTTCGGCTCGCCCGGAAGACGCCGACCCGCGCGTAACGGAGTTCACCGACTGGTTCGAAGCGCGTCTCGCCGCACGCGATGTCGACGCGCTGCTCGACTATCGACGCCACGCGCCGCACGCGGTATCGATGCACCCGACCGACGAACACCTGCTGCCGGTATTCGCCGCGCTAGGCGCCGCCGCCGACGATTATCAGATGCAGATCCAGCCGCTCGGCACCTATCAGCGCGTGCTCGCGATGACGAACTACGTGTTCACCGATGCCTGAGGTTTGCTGACGGTTTCCGAGGTGTGCCGAAGTCGCCCGGTGCCGCTCTCGCCGTGAAACCAACCCCACCCTATGCGCCGACCCCCTCGAGAATCTCGTCATGCGATTCGCGCTCGGCCAGATATTCGGTGCGGTAACCGGTATGCACACCCCAGTAATTAAACACCAGCGCACAGACGATCACGACGATCATGTCCCACCCATATGGCAGCACGTCGAGACCGCCGAACTGTTTGCTGCCGATCAGCGACAGCACCGCCATCGTCGGCAGGTAGGCCACGAGCCACCACGCAGCCTTCAGATCGCGGCCCCAGCCTGCAAAGCCGGCCTTCGCCTGATAGTAGAAGTACACGGGCAGCGCGACGATCATCAGCAGGATGATTTCGCCGGTCAGCGGCCATTTCGCCCAGTACAGGATCAGCGACGCGCAGACAAATGCGAACGGTGCGATCACCTTCATGCCGGCGATCTGCAGCGGGCGCTCGAGGTCGGTTGCAGTACGGCGCAGCGCCATCAGACTGATCGGGCCCGTCAGATACGAGATGACCGTCGCGACCGAAATCACCGCCGCGAGCGAACTCCAGCCGCGGAAGAAGAACAGGAAGATAAACGACACGAGCAGGTTGAACCACATGGCCATACGCGGCACGCCGTAGAGCGGATGCACGACGCCGAACATCTTCGGCAGCGTGTTATTGCGCTCCATTGCGTAGATCATTCGCGTGGTGGTGGCCATATACGTCGTGCCGGTGCCGCTCGGGCTCACGAACGCGTCGACGTAGAGAAGAATTGCGAGCCAGTTCAGGTTCAGCGCGATCGCCAGTTCCGCGAACGGCGACGCAAACGTGAAGTGGCTCCAGCCCTTCATCACATCGGCCGGATTGACCGCGCCGATGTAGGCGATCTGCAGCAGCACGTAGATCACAAGCGCAAGCAGGATCGAACCGATCACCGCAAACGGCACGCTCTTCGCGGGATTGCGCGCTTCACCCGCGAGGTTGACCGGGCTCTGAAATCCGTTGAACGCGAAGACGATGCCGCTCGTCGCCACCGCGGTGAGCACCGCCGACCAGCCGTACGGCGCAAACGTGCTCGCCTCGCCGAAGTTCTCACGATGAAAACCGGTCAGCAGGAGACCAAGAATCGTCGCACCGGGGATGATGAACTTGAAGACGGTAATCGCGGAGTTCGCGTGCGCGAACAGTTTCACGCCCCAGTAGTTCAACAGGAAATAGACGATCACGAGCGCGGCGGACAGCAATAACCCGTTTGCCGTCAGCGATCCGTTGACGAAGAGCGCATGCGCCCAAGGGTAAGGCCACGTGCTCATGTACTGGATCGATGCCTCGGCCTCGATCGGGATCACCGACACAATCGCGATCCAGTTCGCCCACGCGCTGATGAATCCGACGAGTGCGCCGTGCGAATAGCGCGCGTAGCGCACCATACCGCCCGACTCGGGCAGCATCGCGCCGAGTTCCGCATAGGTGAGCGCGATCGCGAGTATCACCACCGCGCCGATCACCCATGCACAAATGGCTGCCGGTCCCGCAATTTTTGCCGCCTTCCAGGCGCCGAACAGCCACCCGGACCCGATGATCGAACCGAGGCCGGTCAACAGCAGCGCGATCGGCCCGATTTTCCGTTGAATAGAACTTGTCACGTCTTCTCCTGATCTCTGAGACCGTCTCGAAGGACCGCGCCGACTACAGATTGAGCACCGGCCGCCGCCCACGTTACGCACGCTTCGGGCCACCCGGGACAACGTCAAGGACAACTGCGCACACAACTGTCAATGACGCGATGCGATGGGTGCAACCGTCAACGAGGCGCGTAGTGTAACGGTTGCACCTGCCGTTGAATACGAAAAATCGATTCGTTCCTACAAAAAACTCGCGCGATTTGCAAGCTTTGTAAACACAGTTTCTGGCATAAAGCGTTAATGCCTGTGAAGAAGACGGGGACACTATTGACCTTCTCTCGAAATGACCGTATAAAGATCGGGCAGGATTTCAAGTGGCGAGTGAATTGGTCTTTTGGTTGGTTCGCCCATCAGCGGTACTCCGGCTGGTCCTATTACCCCTTCCTTGATTTTCGTGCACCCCTACAGGCTTCGGCCTTATTTACCTCTTTTAGGAAAAAGTAATATGGAAACCGGTACCGTCAAGTGGTTCAATGACGCTAAGGGCTTTGGCTTTATCACCCCGGACGGCGGCGGCGAAGATCTGTTCGCGCATTTCTCGGAAATCCGCATCGAAGGCTTCAAGACGCTCCAGGAAAACCAGAAGGTCACGTTTGAAGTGAAGACGGGCCCGAAGGGCAAGCAGGCCGCTAACATCAAGCCGGCCTAAGCTGTATGTCCTGGGGGAGACCCCAGGAATACCAGGAAAAACCCCGCATAAGCGGGGTTTTTTGCATTTGTCGGCAGCTATTGTCTGTCGTTTGGCGCGGGAGGAGTATCGCGTTACGCGGCTGCGTGTACAGACAAAGCCCGGCGCGCGCGACTTCCGCTTAGCTGAACACGCGTTGCGCGTGGATGCCGAGGCCCGTGGCCACGCTGGCAAGCCGGTCGCCGAACACCGGCCGCGCCTCGGGAAACGCCGCGGAAAGCGCGCCGGAAAGAAACGCGAGCCCCGTCGAACCGCCGGTGAAATACAGCGCACCGACGTCGCGGTCGGCAACGCCTGCGGCCTGCACCGTATCGCGCGCCGCCTGAACGATGCGTCGCGTTTCTTCCTTGCCCGCTTCGATCAGTTGCGCTTCGTCGAATGCCACGCGCAGGTCGTCTTCGACCATCTCCAGATCGATCAGCGTCTCGCCGCCCGCCGCGACACCGATTTTCGCCTCTTCCGCGCAAGCGGCCAGCGCATGCCCGAGACGCCGCTCGACGACTCTCATCAGCCGGTCGTGACGACACGTGTCCGTGTACAGGTGCCTGATCAGCGCAAGTTCGCCGACACGCTTCGGCGCGTAAACGGTATTGATCAGATGCCACGTCGCGAGATCGAAGTAGATGCGGTTCGGCACCTCGCGGCCCTCGGGATCGAGGGCCCGGTAGCCGAGCTCCGTCAGGATCGTCGTCAGCTCGACGCGCCGGTCGAAATCGGTGCCTGCGACATGGACGCCGTGATGGGCGAGCACGTCGTCCTTGCGCTCGATGCGCGCCATCCGCTGCGGCCCGACGCGCACGAGCGAAAAGTCCGATGTGCCGCCGCCGATATCGGCCACCAGCACGAGCTGCTCTTCCGTCAGATGCGATTCGTAGTCGAACGCGGCCGCGATCGGCTCATACTGGAACTGGATGTCGCGAAATCCGACCGTGCGTGCGGCGGCTTCGAGCTGTTGCTGCGCGAGACGGTCGGCGCGCGGATCGTCGTCGACGAAGAACACCGGGCGGCCGAGCACCGCGCGCTCGAGCGTGACGCCGGCGCCCGCTTCCGCATGCCGCTTCAGATGCGTGAGAAAGATCGCGATCACGTCCGTGTATCGGATCGCGCTGCCATCACCGAGCTCGGTCGTGCTGTCGGCGAGCGCCGAGCCGAGAATACTCTTCATCGAGCGCATCAGGCGGCCGTCGAAGCCATCGATGTACGCTTCGAGCGCGGCGCGCCCGTATTCGCGGGTGTTTTCGTCGGTATTGAAGAACACCGCGGTCGGCAGCGTCGTGTACGCGCCTTCGACCGGCGCGAGCCGCAGCGCGCCGTTGTCGGGCACCGCGACCGCCGAATTCGACGTACCGAAGTCAATCGCGCAAAAGGTCATGAGGACATCGCTGGCTGACGGCGCGCTGCGCCGCCCGCACCCGCGCGAACGAGAGAAGGGACGGGCTTTTTAGCACGAAAGGGAGACCTGCGGCAACCCGTGATGCGGATTCGCGTGCCCGCCGCGCGAACCCGGCGTGTGTCGAGGCAGGCTGCGGCAGCGAACGGCCGGGTCACGGCAAGCCGTCGCAAGCAACCGCGCGCCGCGGAACGAAAGTTGCGGAAACCCGGTTCGCCGGATGCCGAAAGCTTCGCTTGCGCTGCGCGCAGTCTTCTTGCCAGACTATTTGCCAACGGGCGTACGCCGACAGCCTCCGCCCGCCAACGAAAATGGAGACCCGCCGCCATGTCCGAACCGCCCGCCGCAACGGCACGCGCAGAGTCGGCATCATCTTCGATCGTCGAGACGGACCTGCCCTCGCGGCTCGACCGCCTGCCGTGGGGCCGCTTTCACACGATGGTCGTCTTCGCGCTCGGCGTCACGTGGCTGCTCGACGGACTCGAGGTGACACTGGCCGGCGCGGTGGCGAGTGCATTGAAATCGAGCTCGTCGTTGCATTTCAACAATGCGGAAATCGGCCTCGCGGGCAGCGCGTATATTGCCGGCGCCGTGCTCGGCGCCCTCGGCTTCGGCTGGCTGACCGATCGTCTCGGGCGGCGCAAGCTGTTCTTTATCACGCTCGGGCTGTATCTCGCCGCGACGGCGGCGACCGCGTTCTCGTGGAATCTTGCGACTTTCCTGCTGTTCCGCTTCCTGACCGGCGCGGGCATCGGCGGCGAGTACACGGCCATCAATTCGACGATCCAGGAGTTCACGCCCGCACGCGTGCGCGGCTGGACCGATCTTGCGATCAACGGCACGTTCTGGGTTGGCGCGGGACTCGGCGCCGCAGGCTCGCTCGTACTGCTCGACCCTGGACTCATGCCGCCCGACTGGGGGTGGCGCGCGTGCTTCCTGATCGGCGCGGTGCTCGCGCTCGCGATCCTGCCGATGCGCAGGTGGATTCCCGAGAGTCCGCGCTGGCTCCTCACTCACGGCGAAGCGCATGAAGCACGTGCGGTGGTCGAAGAAATCGAAGCGCGCTTTCGCCACGAAGGGCATCCGCTGAAAGGCACCGAAACGTTGAAGCGTCTGCGCTTGCGCGCGCGTGAACACACGACACTGCGCGAAGTGTTCGACACGCTATTCGTGCGACATCGGCAGCGCGCGCTCGTCGGCCTGTCGCTGATGACGGCGCAGGCGTTCTGCTACAACGCGATCTTCTTCACCTATGCGCTCGTGCTGACCGACTTTTACGGCGTGCCCGGCGATCATATCGGCTGGTACCTGCTGCCTTTCGCACTCGGCAACTTTCTCGGACCGCTTCTGCTCGGGCGGCTCTTCGACGTGATCGGCCGGCGCAAGATGATCACGACAACCTATGCCCTTTCCGCCGTGCTGCTGACCGTGAGCGGCTACATGTTCGAGCAGCACTGGCTGACGGTCACGACGCAGACGATCTCGTGGATGGTGATTTTCTTTTTCGCTTCGGCTGCGGCGAGCTCCGCGTATCTGACCGTCAGCGAGTCGTTTCCGCTTGAAATCCGCGCGCTGGCAATCGCGGTGTTCTATGCGTTCGGCACCGCGCTAGGCGGCATCGTCGGACCGGCGTTCTTTGGACGCCTGATCGATACTCATCAACGCGGCGAGGTGTTTTCCGGGTACCTCGTCGGTGCGGCGCTCATGCTGGCCGCGGCGCTGATTGCGGCGATATGGGGAGTCGACGCGGAGCGGCGTTCGCTAGAAAGCGTCGCGGCGCCGTTGTCCGCGGTTGAAGATGACTGACGCGGCCCGGACTACGTCAGGCGAGTGTGCGACGCGATCTGCGTGGCGCGATCTGCGGCTATCGCATTGCGCGCCTAGAACGTCTTTTTCCACGCTCCCGCGAACGCAATCTCCGTAAGCGGCAAGCGCGTGCGTACCGATTTCTCGCGTTCGCGCAGCACCGGGTCGAGTTTGTCGACTTCGCCGAAGTGTCCGAGCGCGATCATCGAAATTACTTCGACGTCGTCGGGAATATCGAATGTGCGACGGAACGCCCCGACGTCGAAGCCGCTCATCTGATGGGCGGCGAGGCCAAGCGCGTGTGCCTGCAGGACGAGCGCCATGGCAGCCGCGCCTGCGTCATATGACGCGCAACGGTTGACGCTGCCCTTGTTTGTCAACGTATGTGCCGTGACGGCGATCAGCACGGGCACCGCGCCGTTCCATCCCTGATTGAAGGGCACGAGTGTCGAGAATGCTTTCTTGAACGCGACTTCATCGACACCGCGATCGAACACGATAAAGCGCCACGGCTGCCCGTTGAATGCCGATGGCGCCCAGCGCGCCGCTTCGAGCACAGTCTGAAGATGCTCGCGGCTCACCGGCTGGTTCGAAAATGCGCGCGGGCTCCAGCGGCTCGCCAACAATTCTTCAATGGGGACTTCGGTCGCAGCGACTTTCTTGGTCATGTGCATCTCGCGGTCGTTGTGCATGAACGATCGATCATTGCGCAGTGGCCGGATAGGATAACCCGGAACGCCAGCGCCAAACCGGCGATCGATCTGCTCATGCACACGCGCAAGCAGCGGCGACTGCGAGACAGCGGGACTGCATGATGCCGCGACATCTGTCAGACGGCCTGAACCGCTGCACCTCGCGGACGACGATTGATGCGCAGCACGATCACCGCGGCAATCAGGCACAAGCCACCCGAGATCATCGAGGCAACCGTGTAGGTGCCGAGACTCGAGCGCAGCATCCCGGCGCCGAGCGCGGCAAATGCCGCACCGAGCTGGTGTCCGGCCACGACCCAGCCGAATACGACCGGCGCCGACTCCTTGCCGTAGACATCGGTCGCAAGACGCACGGTAGGCGGCACCGTCGCGATCCAGTCGAGGCCGTAGAACACGGCGAAAAGCGGCAGGCCGAAGAAGTCGATGCCAAACGCATGCGGCAGGTAGATGAGCGACAACCCGCGCAGGCCGTAGTACCAGAACAGCAGCACGCGCGAGTTGAAGCGATCGGACAGCCAGCCCGACAGCGTCGTACCGAAGAGATCGAAGATACCCATCGCGGCGAGCAGCGAAGCGCCCTGCACTTCGGAGAGACCGTAGTCGCCGCACATCGCGATCAGATGCGTGCCGATGTAGCCGTTCGTGCTCGCGCCGCAAATAAAGAAGCTGAAGAACAGCAGCCAGAAGTCGCGCGTTTTGCTCGCGGATGCAAGCGTGCCGAACGCGATCGCGAGCGGGTTCTGTTTCGACT
This sequence comes from Paraburkholderia sp. SARCC-3016, assembly GCF_031119615.1. NCBI lineage: Bacteria > Pseudomonadati > Pseudomonadota > Betaproteobacteria > Burkholderiales > Burkholderiaceae > Paraburkholderia > Paraburkholderia sp. SARCC-3016. Next base: position 48,086 of record NZ_JAVHZD010000023.1, read on the forward strand.
GGTCGGCTTTCAACGGCGCATCGGCGGGCTCGCCGTACGGACGCAAGGTCAGATCGGCGGGACGCTCGGGCAGCAGCAACGCAACGAGCGGCAGCACGACACCGGCTGCGAGCGCGACGACCCACACGACCGGCCGCCAGCCATGGTGCTCGGCGATGGCGGCCAGCATCGGCAGGAACACGAGCTGCCCGGTCGCCGAGCTCGCCGTGAGGATGCCCATCACAAGCCCGCGGCGCTTCGTAAACCAGCGGTTGACGACGGTCGCCGACAACGTCAGCGCCGCGACACCAGTCGACCCGCCCACCATCACGCCCCACACAAGCACCATCTGCCACGGCGCCGTCATCATCGACGACAGCGCGACGCCGGCTCCCATCAGGGCAAGCGCGGCGAGCAGCGTGGGACGTACACCGAAGCGCTGCATCGCGGCCGCCGCGAACGGGCCCGTCAGCCCGTACAGTGCGATATTCACCGAAATGGCGAGCGAGATCGTCGCGCGGCTCCAGCCGAATTCGTGCTCGAGCGGCACCATCATCACGCTCGGCGTCGCACGCGTGCCGGCTGCCGCCAGCAGCACGAGAAACACGACGGCGACCGCCAGCCAGCCGTAGTGAAAACGCCCTCCGATGAGTCTTGAAGCCCAGTTCATCCGTTGCTCTCCGTTTCGATGGACGCCGCCGCGCAAAGGGACGCACGCGCCGCCGCGACGGTCGGGGTCCGTCGTGATCCGTAGTGGTCCGTGCCGCGCGTCCGAACCTTTTGAATTTCTTAGACTTGAAGCACTTGTGACTGGTCTGTCACAACAGACTTGCGATGATAGTGACCGGTCAGTAACATGTCAAGGCGACTCATTCGGTATTTGCACACTGTCATGAACGATTCATCACACGCTGAGAAACCACGGAACGCGTCGACGGCTGGCGCCGAAAAACAGCCGCCGTCGCAAACCGGCGCACGCGCGACGCCGCGTCGTTCGCAAACCGCGGGGAGCGAAGCGCAAGAACAGTTGCTGCGCGCCGCGACCGAACTGTTCTACCGCGAAGGCGTGCGCGCGGTCGGCGTCGATACGGTCGTCGAGCGCGCGGGCGTGAACAAGATGAGTCTCTATCGGCGGTTTTCGTCGAAGGACGACCTGGTCGTGGCATGGCTCGAACAGGCCGACCGCGAGTTTTTCGAGCGCCTCGAGCGCCGCATTGCAAAGCATTCGGGCGATGCGGCCAAACAGCTGAACTACTATTTTTCGGACCTCGCGCAGCGCGCGTCTTCACCCGATTACCGGGGCTGTCCGTTCGTCAATGTATCGGTGGAGTTCCCCGACGCGTCGCACCCGGCCCGGCTATGTGTGAACCGCAATAAGGCAAAGCTTGTCGCGAGGCTCAACGAACTGGCTGCAGAAGCGGGCGCGCGCGAGCCCGCGGCGCTCGCGGACGCGCTCGCATTGCTGATCGAAGGCATCTATGCGGCAAGTCAGACCTACGGTCCGGGCTGCGGGCCGATCGCGGCGGCGCCGGCCGTTGCCGCGCAACTGATCGCGGCCGCGTGCGCCGACGCGCCGGTAAAATAGCGGCTTCGCCGTCCTGTCCCTCGCAGTGCCCGCTATGCCGACGTCCTCGCCGCCCGCCGATTCCGATTCACACGATGCGATCATTGCCGAGACGCGGCACTGGCTCACGCGCGCGGTAATCGGCCTCAATCTGTGTCCGTTTGCCAAAGCGGTGCATGCGAAAGACCAGATCCGCTATGCGGTCAGCGATGCAGCGGACATCGAAGGCGTGCTGGCCGACCTCGAAAGCGAGCTACGCAATCTGGCGGACGCATCTGCTGCCGCCGTCGATACGACGCTGCTGATTGTTCCGCATGCGCTCGCCGATTTCCTCGAATACAACGATTGCCTGTATTTCGCGGACCGGATGCTGAAGGCGCTGCGTCTCGAAGGCACGCTGCAGATCGCGAGTTTCCACCCGCGCTATCAGTTCGAAGGCAGCGAGCCGGACGACATCGAAAACTATACGAATCGCTCGCCCTATCCGATCCTGCATCTGCTGCGCGAAGCGAGCATCGAACGCGCGGTCGATGCGTTTCCCGATGCTGCCGACATCTACGAGCGCAATCAGGAAACCTTGCGTCGGCTGGGCCAGCAAGGCTGGCAGCAATGGATGGCGGCGCAAACCGATACCGGCTGATTCGCAAGGCACGGCCGCGCTCGCATGCTCACGCGTCGACGAAAAACCGCTCGCGCAATTCGTTAAGCCCGAACGTATCCATCACTTCGTGCAGCCGCTCGGTGGGCTTGCGTCGCGGCAAGTCTTTGTAGTGCGCGATGATCAGCTCGTTTTTCATCGAGTGTTCCCAGCCGACGAGTTCAGTGACGTTCACCTGATAACCATGCGCCTCGAGCTGCAGACAGCGCAGCACATTGGTGATCTGGCTGCCGAATTCACGCGTATGCAGCGGGTGGCGCCAGATTTCGGTCAGTGCGCTGCCAAGCGACTTGCTCTTGTTGCGCTTTAACACGCCCGCGACCTCCGCCTGGCAGCACGGCACCACGACGACATACTTCGCGCGCTTTTCGAGCGAGAAGCGGATCGCATCGTCGGTGGCGGTGTTGCATGCGTGCAGCGCGGTCACGATATCGACGGTCGGCGGCAACCGGTCGGACTCGATCGACTCGGCCACCGACAGATTCAGAAACGACATTCCGCTGAATCCGAGGCGCCGTGCCAGTTCCTCCGACTTCGCTACGAGTTCTTCGCGCGTCTCGATGCCGAAGATGTGCGAGTTGTCGCGCAGATCCTTGAAGAAAAGGTCATACAGGATAAAACCGAGGTACGACTTGCCCGCGCCGTGATCGACGAGCGACACCGAGCCGTTCGTTCCCTTCACGTCCTGCAGCAGCGGCTCGATGAACTGAAACAGGTGATAGATCTGCTTGAGCTTGCGACGGCTGTCCTGATTCATCTTGCCGTCGCGTGTCAGGATATGCAGCTCCTTTAGAAGCTCGACGGATTGATCGGGTCGGATCTCGTAATTTTTACCGGACATCGACTGGCGTGCCACCGATTGCATGAAAAACGTGCGTCAGGCGACGGAAGAAAGAGGAAGTTCCTGTCAGTTTACCGAAAAGCGCCGCGGGCTTCGCCGTTCGCGGCGTTTAAAAACGGTGCACGAACAGGGACGTAGGAACGCTTCATGCAGCGCTGGACCCCATCGAGGGCGCTACATCGGCGGAGCAATGCGAATGTGACGCCCGCGCGCCACAACGCGCGTAAAGCCATCGGGACCACGAGCCCCGCTGAGCTGGCGCGCGAAATAACGACCAAAGCTGCCGGCCGCACCGGACGATGCGGTGAACCGGCGACTTCGGGGGAAGTCGTACCTGTCAGCGTAACCTGCATGGATCCATGCGTAACAGGACGGGGACGAACGTAACCTAACCTGAAGCGTGCCGCGACTGCCCACAGTAAGCGCGCTCAGATCAGAAGAGGCGGCAATGGATACGACACCCAACGGAAACGCGGAGCAGAAATTTCAGGAACTGCTCGCGAAACTAACAACGACTCCGGAATGGACCGAGAAACAGCAGCTCGAGCTCGAAATGGCGCGCGATATCTCGGTCGAGATGCTGCGCCTCGCTGAAGTCATGCGAGACGGCAGCGTCGATCTGGAGACGGTCCTGATCATGCTCAAGTACGCCAAGGTGCTCGACTTCGTGATGACGACGCTCGCGTCCCGGCGCGACATCAAACCGCAAACGCTGCGGGTGATCTTCAAGCTTGCGGGGTTGAAGGTCGACGAGGCGTACCCTGGCTGAATGGCCGCGAACGGATCGCGGCAAACGGAAGCGCGGACTCGCACCGGCTGCGACTACCCGTACTGCGATGACGCCGGATCAGGCGCGCCGTCGCATTGACGCGCACTGAAGGCACGCACGCTTGACGCGGCTTACAAGGCTGTCGCGCCTTCTCGCCGCGCTCGCATAGGGCGTGGGCAATCGGCTATTCTTTGGTCGTTCGCACAAGAAAAGCGTGCATGCGGCCCTCGCTCGAGGCGCCGCGCGATAGCCCGAAGACAACCGCTCTGCCCAACGTCCCCGTTCCGAGGCCAGCCCATGCCAACTGAATCAGTTGCCGCGCAATCCATTCACTCCACCATCCGCCTTCATCCGAACGACGATGTGATCATCGCGACCCGGCAACTCGTGCCGGGCACGCGCATCGACGCGGAGGACCTCGTCGTCACCGGGCTGGTTCCGCCCGGCCACAAGGTTGCGGCACGCGCGATTGCCAAGGGCGAGCCGGTCAAGCGCTACAACCAGATCATCGGCGTTGCGCGCGATGCGATCGCGCGCGGGCAGCATGTGCACGTGCACAACCTCGGCATGGCGGAGTTTGCGCGCGAACACGAGTTCGGCATCGATGTGCATGCAACGGATTACGCCGCCGAACCCGCGCATTTCATGGGCATTCGCCGCGCGGACGGCCGCGTGGCGACACGCAATTTCATCGGCGTGCTGACGAGCGTCAACTGTTCGGCAACCGTTGCGCGCGCCATTGCCGACTACTTTCGGCGCGACGTGCATCCGCAGGCGCTCGCCGACTACCCGAACGTCGACGGCGTGATCGCGCTGACGCACGGCCTAGGCTGCGGCATCGACACGCTCGGCGAAGGCATGAAGATTCTGCGCCGCACGCTGGCCGGCTATGCCGTGCATCCGAACTTCGCCTCGGTGCTGTTCGTCGGCCTGGGCTGCGAAGCGAATCAGATCGGCGGCGTGCTCGAGTCAGGCGGGCTCAAGGACGATCAGCCGAAGCTGCGCAGCTTCACGATTCAGGACAGCGGCGGCACGCGCAAGACGATCGAGCGCGGCATCGCCATGGTGCGCGAGATGCTCGACGATGCGAACCGCGTCACGCGCGAACCGGTGCCGGCGTCGTATCTGAACGTCGGGCTGCAATGCGGCGGGTCCGACGGCTATTCGGGCATTTCGGCCAACCCCGCGCTCGGCGCCGCGGTCGATCGCCTCGTGCGGCACGGCGGCACCGCGATTCTCTCCGAGACGCCCGAAGTCTACGGTGCCGAGCATCTGCTGACGCGGCGCGCGGTGAGCCGCGAAGTCGGCGAAAAGCTGCTCGCGCGCATCGCGTGGTGGCAAGACTACTGTGCGCGCAACGACGCCGCGCTCGACAACAACCCGTCGGCCGGCAACAAGGTGGGCGGCCTCACGACGATCCTCGAAAAATCGCTCGGCGCGGTCGCAAAAGGCGGCACGACGAATCTCGTCGACGTCTACGAATACGCGCAGCCGATCACCGCGAAGGGCTTCGTGTTCATGGATTCGCCCGGCTACGACCCGATGTCGGCAACCGGTCAGGTCGCGTCGGGCGCGAATCTGATCTGCTTCACGACTGGCCGCGGTTCCGCATACGGCTGCGCGCCGTCACCGTCGCTGAAGCTCGCCACCAACACGGCGCTGTGGGAGCGGCAGCAGGACGACATGGACATCAACTGCGGCGGCGTGATCGACGGCACCGCGTCGATCGACGAACTCGGCGCAGCGATTTTCCGGATGATGCTCGATTGCGCATCGGGCGTTCGGTCGAAAAGCGAGCTGCACGGGTATGGGCAGAACGAGTTCGTGCCGTGGCAAGTAGGCGTGGTGACCTGAAACGCGCGCCGGTTTCCCGCTCACGTTCCGCGTGCCGTTTCGACGGGCGGTGTGCCGTTGTGGAACATCGTCTTCAGTTGCGAGCGCAGTTCGGGCGAGTCCGTGTGGTTGTGCACCGCGACTGCGTGCTGCACGGCGGCTTCGAGCAACTCGCTTTCCGAGTCGGCGCATAACGCGACCGAACATGCAATGTCGCTCGGATATTCGCGACAATCGATAAATACGCGGCTCATGGCAGTACTCCTCACATCAATGAATGCGCACGCGGTGTGACGCCTGCCGGTCTGTGCGATCGAACCGCAACGCAGGTTCGCTTCGTTCGATCAGATGACAGGGAGCGTGTGCGCGGGGGAATGACGCGAAGCGCGTCCAATGGAGGGTTGTCAAAAAGTATAGGTCGAGATGCGACAAAAATAAGGGCGCTGCCAGACGGCTGTCCTTTGTCAGACCTCGAAGCGCTTCGAAAGGCGATCGTTGCACAATACGACGGTCCTGATCGCGAACCGGGCAATGGGGCATGGGGGGCCATTGGGCCATTGGGCCGCCCTGCACGCGTATGGGAAAATGCGGGCGCCGCCTGACGGCGCGCTTCATACGTAACCGGTGTCGGGCGCGCCTTTCCGACACCACACACTCTCTCTTCTTTGCCACGCATGTCGATTTTGCATGACCGCCATAGCGTCGCCGTCATCGGCGGCGGCCCCGCCGGACTGATGGCGGCCGAAGCGCTCGTCCAGCACGGCGTACAGGTCGACGTCTACGATGCGATGCCGTCGGTCGGGCGCAAATTTCTGATGGCCGGCAAGGGCGGGATGAACATTACGCATTCGGAACCGCTCGACCGCTTCATCGCGCGATATGGCAAACGCCACGCGCAGATCGGACGGCTCTTCGACCGCTTCGGTCCCGATGCATTGCGCGCCTGGACGAGCGAGCTCGGCGTCGACACCTTCGTCGGCAGCTCCGGGCGCGTGTTTCCGACCGACATGAAAGCCGCACCGCTGCTGCGCGCCTGGCTGCACCGGCTGCGCACGTCGGGCGTGCGTTTTCACATGCGGCACAAATGGGTGGGCTGGGACGCGCCGGGCGGCCGCGCGCGGCACGCACTGCGCCTTGCGACGCCGGCCGGCGAGGAGGTCCTGCACACCGATGCGGTGATCCTCGCGCTTGGCGGCGGCAGCTGGCCGCGTCTGGGCTCCGACGCATCGTGGGTGCCGCTGCTCGAAGCGCGCAATGTGCCGGTCGCGCCGCTCGCGCCTTCGAACTGCGGCTTCGACAGGGACTGGAGCCAACCGTTTCGCGAACGCTTTGCGGGTCAGCCGGTGAAGGCGGTGGCGATCTCGGTGACCGACATCGACAACGAGGTGCAGCACCGGCAAGGCGAGTTCGTCATCACGACGACGGGGGTCGAAGGCAGTCTCGTCTATGCGCTGTCAGGCGCGATTCGCGAACGCATGCAGGCGGACGGCGAGGCGGTCATTCAGCTCGATCTCGCACCGGGGCTCTCGCGAGAGCGGGTGATCGACGAAGTCGTGCGGCCGCGCGGCTCGCGTTCGATGTCGAGTCATCTGCAAAGCCGTATCGGCATTGCGGGTGTGAAACTCGGCTTGCTGCACGAGTGTTTGTCGAAACAGGACTACTTCGATATCGAACGCGTGGCGCGCGCGATCAAGGCGCTGCCGCTGCGGCTCGAGCGCGCGCGGCCGATCGAAGAGGCGATCAGCAGCGCGGGTGGCGTGCCGTTCGAAGCGCTCGATTCGCATCTGATGATTCGCGAGCTGCCCGGCGTGTTCTGCGCGGGTGAGATGCTCGATTGGGAGGCGCCCACCGGCGGCTATCTGTTGACTGCGTGTTTTGCAAGCGGTCTGGCGGCGGGGATGGGCGCGTTGAGTTACCTGGCGAGTGCGGGGCGATAAGGTTGTTGGTTGTTCGTCTCGCGTTGACCGTCGCGTTGCGCTGCGTTGGGCGCGTGGGGCACGTCGGCCACGTTGACGCTACCGTGCCTTCAAACGCCAAAGCGAGGTCACCTCGGCCGCGCGCGACGCATGCAGCGGGTCGGACGAATCGGTTGCCTTCGGATGACGCGGCCGGATGTCCTCGCGTCCCGCGACTGCGAGCCCCGCACGATCGATCGCCGAGAGCAGATCGTCGCGCGTGCGCAAGCCGAGGTGCTCCGCGAAGTCGGACAGGATCAGCCACCCTTCGCCGCCCGGCTCGAGGTGTTCCGCGAGGCCGTTGAGAAAGCCGAGCAGCATCCGGCTCTCGTGATCGTAGATCGCGTGTTCGATCGGCGACGCCGGCCGCGCCGGCAACCACGGCGGATTGCACACGACAAGCGGCGCACGGCCTGACGGAAACAGATCCGCTTCGACGACTTCCACGCGGTCCGCGTAGCCGAGCCGCTCGATGTTTTCGCGTGCACACGCGAGCGCGCGCGGGTCCTGATCGGTTGCGACGATCTTCCCGACGCCGCGCTTCGCAAGCACTGCGGACAGCACGCCGGTCCCGGTGCCGATATCGAACGCCATCTTCAGCGACGGCAACGGCAGGCGCGCGACGAGATCGACATATTCGCCGCGCACCGGCGAAAACACGCCGTAGTGCGGGTGAATGCGTTCACCGAGCGCGGAAATCTCGACGCCCTTCTTGCGCCATTCGCGCGCGCCGATCAGACCGAGCAGTTCGCGTAACGACACCACGGAGTCCTCGCTGCCCGGCGCACCGTACGCTTCGGCGCACGCGCTCTGCACATTCGGCGCGCGACGCAACGGAATCGTGTAATCGGCGTCGAGCGGAATCAGCAGCATGCCAAGCGTGCGTGCGCGCTGCGATTGCGCTTGCCGGTGCAGGTTGAACGCGTCGAGCGTCGAGGACGCGCGCTTCGGCGGCTTGCGTTCGAGACGGCGTGTCATTGCCTGCAGCAGTTGGCGCGCGTTCTGGAAGTCGCCGCGCCAAAGCAACGCGGTGCCCTCGCATGCGAGTCGATAGGCGGAATCGGCCGTCGTGCGGTCGTCGGCGAGTACGACGCGTTTCGGCGGCGGCACGCCCGCTTCGGAGCGCCAGCGGGCAGACTGCGGACCGTCGGCTTCGGGCCAGCTGATCGTGGCGGAAGCGTTGGGAACAGCGGAAGAATCGGCGGATGTTGTCATGATCGGACGAGAGCGGCGAAAGACATTATGCAGCAGTGTCTTCGTCGCCCGCCGGGGCGCGAAAGTGCCGCCGCGAGAAAACGAATGGACGAATGGGAATGGCGGCGAAACAAAAAAGCGGACCCCGGTGGGGTCCGCTCGCGTCCGCTTCTCGATACTGGTGCCGGCTGCAGGACTCGAACCCGCCACCTGATGATTACAAATCAACTGCTCTACCAGATGAGCTAAGCCGGCGTAAGACCGCGATTCTACTTCATTTCACGACCTTGAGGTGACCTCTTCCGCCTTTGCCGCCATCGTCGTCCGGACGCGGACCGTCGTCGCTCTGGGCACCGTCTTGTGCGCCCTGCTCATCGCCGGTGCCGGCAGCATCGAGTGCCGGCGCGGCCTGCGCGCTCGAGCCGGCTTCTTCGGCGGACGCCTCGTCGCCTTCGGCTTCCGAGTCGGTCGCCTCGCCGCCCGTCGAATCGACGGGGAACGCCATGCCCTGCCCGTTTTCTCGTGCGTAGATCGCCAGCACGTTCGCCACCGGCACTTCGATCTTGTGCGACTTGCCGGAGAACCGCGCGCTGAACTCGATCCACTCGTTGCCCATCTGCAACTGGCTCGTCGCCTCGAAGCTGATATTCAGCACGATTTCGTTGTCGCGCACGAACTGGCGCGGCACACGTGTCTGATTGTCGACCCGCACCGCAATATGCGGCGTGTAGCCGTTATCGGTACACCACTCGTACAGCGCGCGCAGCAGGTACGGCTTCGTCGAAATTTCTTGCATCAACAGTCCTCGTGCCGGGCAGGCAGCCACGGCGGCCAACGGGGCCATGGCGGCGGCGTGCGACGCCGCTCGCCAGGTTCAACACACTCGCCAGACTCAGCGACGCATCACCTTTTCCGACGGCGTCAGCGCTTCGATATACGCCGGGCGGCTGAAGATACGCTCGGCGTACTTCATCAGCGGCGCGGCGTTCTTCGACAGTTCGATGCCGTAGTGGTCGAGGCGCCACAGCAACGGCGCGATCGCGACGTCGAGCATCGAAAATTCTTCGCCGAGCATGTACTTGTTCTTCAGGAAAATCGGCGCGAGTTGCGTAAGGCGGTCGCGGATCGCGAGGCGCGCCTTTTCGTGATTCTTCTCGGCCGCCTTGCCCTTCTCGTTCTCGAGCGTGCCGACGTGCACGAACAGTTCCTTTTCGAAGTTCAGCAGGAACAGGCGCGCCCGGGCGCGCTGCACCGGATCGGCCGGCATCAGTTGCGGGTGCGGGAAGCGCTCGTCGATGTACTCGTTGATGATGTTCGATTCGTACAGAATGAGGTCGCGCTCGACGAGAATCGGCACCTGACCGTACGGATTCATCACCGCGATATCTTCCGGCTTGTTGAACAGATCGACGTCGCGGATCTCGAAATCCATGCCCTTCTCGAACAACACCAGCCGGCAACGCTGGGAGAACGGGCACGTAGTGCCGGAATACAGAACCATCATTTTTGCGTTTCCTCAAAAAGCTGAAGGGCCAGCACGCGGAAAAACCGGCCTCACAGGTTTTCCTGTGCGGTCTTTCCTTGCACCGGCCCCACACCCGCTACGGTGTGTTTATTTGATATCTTTCCAGTACGCGGCGTTCAGTCGCCAGGCGAAAAAGCTCAAGAGACCGAGGAACAGCAGAACCCACACGCCAAGCTGCTGGCGGATCTTCTGCGTCGGCTCGGCCATCCACGACAGGTACGCGACCAGATCGGCCACAGCCGAATCATAATCTACCGGCGACACCGTCCCCGGGGTCACCTGCTGGAAGCCCGCGAACTTGCGCAGCTTTTCGCCGGTCCGCTCGTCGGTTTCTTCTTCGAACTTTGCGCTGCGTTGCCCCTGCAACTGCCACAGTACATTCGGCATGCTCACGTTCTCGAACACGAGGTTGTTCCAGCCCGTGGGCCGCGTATCGTCGCGGTAGAAGCTGCGCAGATACGTGTACAGCCATGCCGTGCTGCGCGCGCGCGCCTCGACCGACAGATCGGGCGGCGCCGCCCCGAACCACGACTTCGCGTCGTCCGGATGCATCGCGATCGTCATCGTGTTGCCGATCTTGTCCGACGTGAACATCAGGTTTTGCTCGATCTCCTTCTGCGAGATGCCGAGATCCTGCAACCGGCTGTACCGCATCAGGTTCGCGCTGTGGCAATTCAGGCAATAGTTTACAAACAATTGGGCGCCATGTTGCAGCGAAGCAAAATTGTCCGTGTTATCGGGCGCCCGGTCCAGCGTTACATTCTCCTGCGCAAAAACCGGGGCAGCCGTCAGCGTGCACAGCATCGCGCCTAACAGCGCGAGCATCGAAAGCAGTTTCTTCATGTTCGGGTTCTCCTCGCGTGGCATTCAGTGGGGTTTGAACCGCACTCGTTCGGGCGGCTGCCTGAAACGGCCAAGCGGCGTCCAGAACGGCATGCCGAGGAAGAACGCGAAGTACACGAGCGCGCAGATCTGCGCGATGACCGTCGCCGCCGGCGAAGGCGGCTTGGTGCCGAGAAACGCGAGCGTCAGGAACGCGAACACGAAGATCGCGTAGAACACCTTGTGGAAGAACGGCCGGTAGCGGATCGACTTGACCGGCGAGCGGTCGAGCCACGGCAGAAAGAACAGCGACACGACCGCGCTGCCCATCACGACCACGCCCCAGAACTTCGACTCGGTGAAATACATCGCGAGCACGACGAGCACCGCGAGCACCGGCAGGCCGACGCGCCATTTGCCGCGCGCGCGCACGAGCGCGAACAGACCGAGCAGCAGGACGATGATCATCAGCACGATCTTGAACGGGTCCGTGGTGGCGCGCAGCATCGCGTAGAACGCGGTGAAGTACCAGACCGGCGCGATTTCCGGCGGCGTCTGCAGCGGATTGGCCGGCACGAAGTTGTTCGCTTCGAGGAAGTAGCCGCCCATTTCCGGTGCGAAGAAAATGATCGCCGCGAACACCATCAGGAACACGCAGACGCCCATGAAGTCGTGCACCGAGTAGTACGGGTGAAACGGAATGCCGTCGAGCGGAATGCCGTTCGCGTCCTTTTTCGCCTTGATCTCGATGCCGTCGGGGTTGTTCGACCCGACTTCATGCAGCGCCACGATGTGTGCGATCACGAGGCCGATCAGCACGAGCGGAATCGCAATCACGTGAAACGCGAAGAAGCGGTTCAGCGTGACGTCGGACACGACGTAGTCGCCGCGAATCCACAGCGACAGGTCGGGGCCGATAAACGGGATCGCCGAGAACAGGTTCACGATCACCTGCGCGCCCCAGTACGACATCTGCCCCCACGGCAGCAGATAGCCGAAGAACGCTTCGGCCATCAGGCAGAGGAATATCGCACAGCCGAAGATCCACACGAGCTCGCGCGGCTTGCGGTACGAGCCGTACAGCAGCCCGCGGAACATGTGCAGATACACGACCACGAAGAACATCGACGCGCCGGTCGAGTGCATGTATCGGATCAGCCAGCCCCACGGCACCTCGCGCATGATGTACTCGACCGATGCGAACGCGAGCGTCGAGTCGGGCTTGTAGTTCATCGTGAGGAAAATGCCGGTGACGATCTGATTGACCAGCACAAGCAGCGCGAGCGAGCCGAAGAAATACCAGAAGTTGAAGTTCTTCGGTGCGTAGTACTCGGAAAGGTGGGCCTTCCAGGTGGACGTCATCGGAAAGCGCCGATCGATCCACCCTACGAGCCCGGCCGTTGTCTCCACATCTTTTTCGGTCGTCGCCATTACGCTTCTCCTTTCTCGTCCTTGCCGATCACGAGCGTATTGCCCACGAACATGTAAGGCGGGATGTCGAGGTTCTGCGGCGCAGGTTTGTTCTTGAAGACGCGCCCGGCAAGATCGTACGTCGAGCCGTGGCACGGGCACAGGAAACCGCCTGGCCAGTCGTCCGGAAGATTGGGCTGCGCGCCCTCCTGGAAGCGCGGTGTCGGCGTGCAGCCCAGGTGGGTGCACACCGCAACGGCAACGAGAACATTTTTGTGATCGGGCCGCGAGCGGAACTCGTTCTTGCAGTAGTCCGGCATCGGCATCGAAAACGGGTTTTTGGATTGCGGGTCTGCGACTTCGTTATCGGCTTTCTGAACATCGGCGAGCATTTTGTCGGTGCGGTTCAGAATCCACACCGGCTTGCCGCGCCACGCGACCGTCATCATGTCGCCCGGCTTCAAGCCGCTGATATCGACCTGGACCGGCGCGCCCGCCGCCTTGGCCTTTTCCGATGGTGCAAATGAACCAACAAAGGGTATTACGGTGGCGACTCCTCCGATGCCACCTGTTACGGTCGTCGCGATCAGCCAGGTACGGCGGCCGCCGTCGACGCGTCCATCTTCCTTGTCTCGCATCACACGCCCCACTTCTAGGTTGGATTTTTTCCTTCCGTCGCTTTCTACCGCCGCTAGTTTGCTCGAATGGAGTCGCCATTTACAAGGGCTGACAACCAAAAACCATGCGAAGTTATTGATAAATCAGGGTATTCCCGCACGGTTCGCAAACATTTCTCTTATGCGGATTTAAGTATCTCCTGTGTTTTCTAATTGATTCGGTTCGCATGCTTTTGACCGCTTCGGACCGTTTTTGTCGCAACTAGACCGGATTATGAATATCGATAAACAGATGCTCGAGATCGAATGCTTCCGAGAGATGCGAACCGAGCGCCTGGACGCCGAAACGCTCGGTCGCGTGGTGCCCCGCCGCCACGAATGCGACGCCGCTTTCGGCCGCCATATGCGTGTTCTGCTCGGAGATCTCGCCGGTCAGGTAGACATCGGCGCCCGCCTCGATCGCCGCGTCGAAATAGCCTTGCGCGGCGCCTGTGCACCATGCGACGCGCCGCAGTTCCTGGTCCGGGTCGCCGAGCACGAGCGGTGGGCGGGAAAGCGTGTGCTCGACCTGCGCCGAGAAGTGCGCGAGCGTGATTGGCATCGGCAGCGTCGACATCCAGCCGATGTCGTCGCCGCCGAAGCGCGCGTCGCCGATCAGGCCGAGCCTCGCGCCGAGCTGGGCGTTATTGCCGTAGACCGGATGGTCGTCGAGCGGGAGGTGGTACGCGAACAGATTGATGTCGTTGGCGAGCAGCAGCTTCAGGCGCTGGTATTTACGACCGGTGATCTGCGGCGGCTCGTTGCGCCAGAAGTAGCCGTGGTGAACGATGAGCGCGTCCGCGCCCCACTCGAGCGCGGCCTCGAGAAACGCGAGCGAAGCGGTCACGCCGGTTGCGATTTTCTCGACCTTGCGACGTCCCTCGACCTGCAGTCCGTTCGGGCAATAGTCCTTGAACCGTGAGGCTTCGAGGACGTTGTTCAAGTACAATTCCAGTTCGATCCGATCCATATAAACCTCTAATTTTTCAGATGCTCAGACGCTTTTGGCTGTTGTTCGCCCAGGCGGTGACGGTGCTGCTCGCGCTGATGTTCATCATCGCGACGCTCAAGCCCCAATGGCTGCAGCGACAAGGGCAATTCGGCAAGCAACTGGCCGAACCGATCGTCGCCCTGCGCGAAGTGGCGCCGGGGCTCGGCGGCGGCCCCCTGGAAAGCTCCTATGCCGACGCGGCGCAAAAAGCGATGCCGGCGGTCGTCAACGTGTTCTCCAGCAAGGACGGATCGCTGCCGCCGGACCCGCGCGCGAAAGACCCGCTCTTCCGCTACTTCTTCGGCGACCGTAACCGCCGCCAGCAGGAGCAGCCGGCAGCAAATCTGGGCTCGGGTGTGATTGTGAGTTCGGAAGGCTACATTCTAACGAACCAGCATGTCGTGGACGGCGCGGATCAGATCGAAATCGCACTCGCCGACGGCCGCACGAGCGAAGCGAAGGTGATTGGCGTCGACCCCGAAACCGATCTCGCCGTGCTGAAGGTCAACATGAGCAACCTGCCGACCATTACACTCGGCCGCATGGACCAGACGCGCGTCGGCGACGTGGTACTGGCGATCGGCAACCCGTTCGGCGTCGGCCAGACGGTGACGATGGGCATTGTCAGCGCGCTCGGGCGCAACCACCTCGGCATCAATACTTTCGAGAACTTCATTCAGACCGACGCGCCGATCAACCCCGGTAACTCGGGCGGCGCGCTCGTCGATATTCACGGCAATCTGCTCGGCATCAATACCGCCATCTATTCGCGCTCGGGCGGCTCGCTCGGCATCGGCTTTGCCATTCCCGTGTCGACCGCGCGCAGCGTGCTCGAAAGCATCATTACCACCGGCACGGTGACGCGCGGCTGGATCGGCGTCGAGCCGCAGGATGTAACGCCTGAAATCGCGGAATCGTTCGGGCTCGAGCAGAAGACCGGCGCCATCGTTGCCGGCGTGCTGAAAGGCGGACCGGCCGACAAGGCGGGCATCAAGCCCGGCGACATTCTGGTCGGCGTGAATGGGCAGGACATCACCGATACCACGCGTCTTCTGAACGTCATCGCGCAGATCAAGCCGGGCACCGACGCAAAGGTGCATCTGGTGCGCAAGAACAAGGAAATGGATCTGACCGTGATGATCGGCAAGCGTCCGCCGCCGCCGAAGCAGTCGTCATCGGACGATGAAGACCAGGGGGATGACGGCGGCTGAGGTCGCTGAACTGCGATCCGACTCGTCGCCGACCGGCCCGGTGACCGCGGGTGGGCGGCGACAGCGTTTAAACGCCCTGCCCGCCCCTCTGCCGCCCCACGAGCCGCGTTGCTACTGCGCCGCGTTGCCCTCGCTCTCTTTCTCTACCTCGATCGCCGGCTTACTGACGAAAAGCCGCGCCGCGATAATGCCCGCTTCGTACAGAACGATCAGCGGAATAGCCAATATCAGCTGCGAGAACACGTCGGGCGGCGTCACGACCGCCGACACGACAAACGCACCGACCACCACGTACGGGCGAATCTGCTTGAGCTTCTGCACCGTCAGCACGCCCATGCGCACGAGCAGCACGACGACGATCGGCACTTCGAACGTCACGCCGAACGCAAGGAACATCGTCAGCACGAAGCTCAGGTAGTTGTCGATGTCGGTGGTCATTTCCGCGCCGAGCGGCGCGTTGTAGTGCGCCATCACGCGGAAGATCGTCGGAAACACGACGAAGTACGCGAACGCCATCCCGCACAGAAACAGCACATAGCTGCTGCTGACGAGCGGCATCACGAGCTTCTTCTCGTGCTGATAAAGCCCCGGCGCGACGAATGCCCAGATCTGGTACAGCACGATCGGCAGGGCAATGACGAACGCGACGAGCATCGTCACTTTCATCGGAACGAAGAACGAGCCGGTCACATCGGTGACGATCATCTTGCCGTCTTTGGGCAGGTTCATCATCAGCGGCCGCGCGAGCAGCCTGAAGATGTCCGGAGCCCAGTAGACGAGCCCCACGAACACGACAACGACAGCAAGGCCGGCGCGAATGATGCGATTGCGCAGTTCGACGAGATGGGAGATGAAGGTCTCTTCAGGACCTTCGTTCTGCTTGTGCTGGGGGTCGCTCACACCGGCCCTCGGTAGGAGATGGATTCACGAGTTATCAGAAGAAGCGCGTCGTGCGCCGCATGCTGGCCGGCTTGTGGCGCGCCACGCGGGCCGCGCCCGACTGCACGTGCGTACGGCGCGCGGTCGCACGTTTGTACCACGACGGTGTGGCCGTCTGTTTGATACGCCAGTTCTTGCGCTTCGGCGCGTTCATCGGCGTAGCGGTGCCGAAACCGTTCCACGGCGATGTCGACGCACCGTTCGACGCCGAACTAGCGCTATCTTCGCCGCCGCCTCCCGCGATGCTCGGCGACACCGACGTGCCCGCCTTCCACGCCTCGTTCAGCTCGGTTTCGTGCTTGCGCAGGTTGTCGTGAATCGTCGTCTCGACGTTCTGCGCGGCCGATTCGAATTCGGTTTTCATCCGCCGCAGCTCGTCGAGTTCGATTTCACGCGTGACTTCGGCCTTCACGTCGTTGATATAGCGCTGCGCGCGGCCGAATAACGCACCCGCGGTACGGGCGACGCGCGGCAACCGCTCAGGGCCGAGCACGACCAGCGCGACCACGCCGATCAACGCCATTTTGGTGAGACCGAGGTCCAGCATCGAATGAGCTTCCCGTCAGTGTGCCGCGCGAACCGCCGGCTTAGCGCGAGTCGCCCGAATGCGTGGCCTTTTCTTTCGCGTCGACGTCGATCGTGCCCGCGCGCGGCAGTTCACGTTGCTGCGCCTGCGCGTCGGCCGGCGCGTCCGCGTCCTTCATGCCTTCTTTAAAGCCCTTTACGGCGCCGCCCAGATCGCTGCCGATGTTGCGCAGCTTCTTCGTGCCGAACACCAGAGCAACGATCAGCAGAACGATCAGCCAATGCCAGATACTCAACGAACCCATGAAAACTCTCCTTGTCTCCCGTCGCCCACCGACGTGAAGAAAAACCCTTGGGCCTTGCAGCCCGAATTGGAGCGAAAGCGCTCCGTCCTTTTTCTGCTTATCGAACCGGTACCGGCATCACCTCCGACCTGCGAAACTTTCGGAAGACCGACAGTATCGCCGCCGTTCGGTGATGAACATATGTCACCCCATGCGCAACCATGGCCGCGGACCGGCCAGCAGATGCGCGTGCAGGTGATATACCTCCTGACCGCCACCCGGACCGGTATTGATTACCGTCCGGAAGCCCGTTTCACCACCCGTATAGGCGACGCCGAGCTTGTCCGCAAGACGTGCCACCAGTACGAGCATTCTACCAAGCAGAGGGGCGTCGCTTTCGTGGCAATCGGTCAGCGTGGCGATATGTTTGCGTGGAATCACGAGGACGTGGGTATCGGCGGCCGGCCGGATATCGCGGAACGCGACGAACTCGTCGTCTTCATGAACTTTAGTCGACGGAATTTCGCCTGCGGCGATCTTGCAGAAAAGGCAGTTCGGATCGTGGCTCATGGTCTTCCCGATGCTTGCGCGTGGTTCGCTACGCGGTTTCCCCGCGCAGTTCTCCGCGAGGTTCCCCGATTTCGCTTGCGCCAGCCGACGCAGCAGCGCCGGCGGATCGCTCACCGCTCAGAACCACGCACGCGGGTTCTGCAGCGGCTTGTTGTCGTACAGATACAGCCAGCCTTTGATAATACGGTACAACGTCCAGATCGCGACAGCCCATAGAATCGGCACGCCGATCAGCACGATGAAAAGCGCCACGCCGATCAGATGGCCGATGAGGCCCATCCAGAACGTGCGGATCTGCCACTCGAAGTGCGCCTCGTACGGCGTGCCGACCGTCTCCGCGCGCTTCAGATAGTTGATGATGATCGCGACCAGCACGGATATGCCGCCCGTCAGCCAGTACACGGCGTAGAGCGCATACAGCACGTGCGTCAGCGTGCGCAGGCCGCGCTGGCGGTCGATTTCGACCGCGCTCTGATATGTCGGCGGCGGATATCCGCCATGCGACTGCTCCATGTTGCGTCCTCCTTCAGGTGCGATCAAAAGCGCCTATCCGATGCCGTTCGACGCAAGACCTCAGTCGCCGTTCTGCTCGCGGTCGCGGCTCTTGCGCAAGGCCTTTTCCTCGATTCCCGAAAGTCCCTCGCGCCGCTCGAGTTCGGCCAGCACATCGGCCGGGTTCAAATCGAAATGCGACAGCGCCACCAGACAATGAAACCACAGATCGGCCATCTCATAGACCAGCGCTTTGGCCTCGCGGCCGTGGCGCACATCCTTGGCGGCGAGCGCGACTTCGGTCGCCTCCTCGCCGATCTTTTTCAGCACCGCGTCGTCGCCCTTATGAAACAGGCGCGACACGTACGAAGTCTCGGGATCGCCGCCCTTGCGGCTGTCGATAATCGCCGCGAGGCGCAGCAGCGTGTCATGCGTGTGTGCTTGCGTCATTTGTAGATGTGTTCGGGGTCTTTCAGTACCGGATCGACGGCGACCCACTCGCCGTCGTCGACCGAGCCTTCGAATTTCTGGAAGAAGCACGAGTGGCGGCCCGTGTGGCACGCAATGCCCGACACCTGTTCGACCTTGAGCAGGACGACATCTTCGTCGCAATCGAGCCGCACTTCGTGCACGTGCTGCACGTGTCCGGACTCTTCGCCCTTGAACCACAGCCGCTGGCGCGAACGCGAAAAATACACCGCACGGCCCGTCTCGACCGTCCTGGCGAGCGCCTCCCGGTTCATCCACGCGAACATCAGCACGTCGTTCGTCGCGGCTTCCTGCGCGATGACCGGCACAAGGCCGTTCGCGTCCCATTTGACCTTGTCGAGCCAGTCGACACCCGAAGCGTTCACCACGTCACAACCTCACCGAAATGCCCTGATCGGCCATGAAGCGCTTGGCTTCGCCGACCGTATGTTCGCCATAGTGGAAGATGCTCGCGGCCAGCACCGCGTCCGCACGGCCGTCCCGGATGCCGTCTGCAAGATGCGCGAGCGTACCGACCCCCCCTGATGCAATGACCGGCACCGGCACTGCATCCGACACCGCACGCGTCAACGCGAGATCGAAGCCGCTTTTCGTGCCGTCGCGATCCATGCTGGTGAGCAGGATTTCGCCGGCGCCGAACCCGGCCATCTTGCGCGCCCATTCGATCGCGTCGAGACCGGTCGCCTTACGCCCGCCGTGCGTGAACACTTCCCAGCGCGACGGTTCGCCGTCGGCCGACACGCGCTTCGCATCGATCGCGACGACGATGCACTGCGAACCGTATTTGTCCGTCGCATCGCGCACGAGCTGTGGATTCGCGATCGCCGACGAATTGATGCTGATCTTGTCCGCGCCGGCATTGAGCAACCGCCGCACGTCTTCGACCGCGCGCACGCCACCGCCGACCGTCAGCGGAATGAACACCTGCGACGCGACCGCCTCGATGATCGGCAGGATCAGATCGCGCTGATCGGACGTCGCGGTAATGTCGAGAAACGTGAGTTCGTCGGCGCCCTGCTCGTCATAGCGGCGCGCGATTTCGACGGGATCGCCCGCGTCGCGCAGCTCGACGAAGTTGACACCCTTGACGACGCGCCCGGCAGTCACGTCAAGACACGGGATGATGCGTTTAGCTAAGGCCATGATGGTGCGGATGCTTACGTGAGCGGTGTGCTGTGCTACTACATGATGGACGGCGCGCTGCAGTGCGCGATGGCGACGTGCACGACGACGACGTAACAATCGACGACGAAGTTTATCGACGACGAAGCTATCGACAGGCCATGCGGCTCGACAACGCCGCCGCTCACGCGTCGTCCGATTCGCGCAAACGGTCCGCATGCGTTTGCGCAGCGGCGAAGTCGAGGTCGCCCGAGTAGATCGCCCGGCCGCAAATCACGCCTTCGATGCCTTCATCTTCGACTTCGCACAGCGCCTCGATATCCGCGAGGTTGGACAGTCCGCCGCTCGCGATGACCGGAATCTTCACCGCGCGCGCAAGACGCACGGTCGCCTCGATATTGATGCCCTGCATCATGCCATCGCGGCCGATGTCCGTGTAAATGATCGATTCGCACCCGTAGTCTTCGAACTTGCGCGCGAGATCCGCCACTTCGTGGCCGGTCAGCTTGCTCCAGCCGTCGGTGGCGACCTTGCCGTCTTTCGCGTCGAGGCCGACGATGATGTGACCGCCAAACGCCGTGCAGGCCTCGAGCAGAAATCCGGGGTTCTTCACCGCCGCGGTGCCGATGATCACGTACTCGAGGCCATCGTCGAGATAGCGCTCGATCGTGTTCAGATCGCGGATGCCGCCGCCCAGCTGCACCGGAATCTCGCCGCCGACCTCTTCGATGATCGCGCGAATCGCCTCTTCATTGCGCGGTTTGCCGGCGAATGCGCCATTCAGATCGACGAGATGCAGGCGCCGCGCGCCGCGTTCGAGCCAATGGCGGGCCATCGCCGCCGGCTCCTCGGAGAATATCGTCGCCTGGTCCATATCGCCCTGTTTGAGGCGAACACATTGACCGTCTTTCAGGTCGATGGCGGGGATCAGCAGCATAGCAATCGGGTGATGTCTGGGAAGAAGGTTGAGGTCCGGCCGGCGCGAAGCCGTTCCGCTAGTTTAGTACAACTCTTTCGGCCGCCTTGCTAATGTGGGGGGTGTCCCGTCAACGGCCCACTGAAGGTCTGGTAGAGCGTCCATCCAGCCACGTGAGCAGGTACATGAGCAGCCACATGAGCGGGTGCATAAGCGCCCGAAGCTGCACGGGTCGCGCAAGACGGCGAAATTCATGGTTTCCAGTGCACGAAATTACGGTACACGCGCAAGCCCGCATCCGCACTTTTTTCCGGGTGGAATTGGGTAGCGAAGATATTGTCGCGCGCGACCGCCGACGTGAACGGCGCGCCGTAAATCGTTTCGCCGGCGGTTTGCGCGGCATTGTCGGGCACCACGTAGTAGCTGTGCACGAAATAGAAGAAGCTCTGATCCGGCACGCCGTCCCACAACGGGTGCGGCTGCGCCTGACGGACACGGTTCCAGCCCATCTGCGGCACTTTGAAGCGCGAGCCGTCGTCCTGCAATTGCCCCTCGAGCTCGAAGCGCACGACCTTGCCCGACAGCAGGCCGAGCCCGCGCGTATCGCCCTCGGCGCTCCAGTCGAAGAGCATCTGCTCGCCGACGCAGACGCCCATGAGCGGCTTGTTGCGCGATGCTTCGAGCACCGCATCCTGCAGGCCGGATTCAGCGAGCGAGCGCATGCAGTCCGGCATCGCGCCCTGGCCCGGCAGCACGACGCGGTCGGCCGCGCGGATCGCCTCGGGGCGATCGACGATCGCCACCTCCGCTTCGGGCGCAGCCTTTTTCAGCGCCTGCGCAACCGAGCGCAGGTTGCCCATTCCGTAGTCCACAATCGCAATCGAAGTCTTCATTTCAAACCAGGGTTGTCACTTCAACAGATTTCACTTCAGGGCAGGCAACAGCGCCTTCAAGCCATCGACGATAAATTCCACCGCGAGCGCCGACAGCATCAGACCCATGAGCCGCGTGCCGATATTGATACCGGTGCGACCGACCCAACGCGCAATCGGTTCGGCCAGACGCAGCGACACGAAACAGATGGCCGCGAGCACCGCTCCGATAGCGATCAGACTAACGCGGTCGTACCAATGGCGAAAGCTGGCCGAATAGACGATGACCGTACTGATCGAGCCGGGTCCTGTCAAAAGCGGAATCGCAAGCGGCACGACCGCGATGTTGTCCTTCGATTCGGCTTCGTAGCGCTCTTCGGGCGTCGCCCGCGCGTTGCCGATCTGCGCGTTGAGCATGCTGATCGCCATCAATAGCATGATGATGCCGCCGCCGACTTCGAGCGAGCCGATCGAAATGCCGAAAAAACTGATGATCTGCTGTCCGCACAGCGACGTCACCGCAATTACGCAGAACACTGAAATCGATGCGATGCGAATCGTACGCCGTTGCTCCGCTTCCGACTGCTGCGCGGTCAGGCTCAGGAAAAACGGCACTACACCGACCGGGTTGATCAGCGCGAGCAGCGAAATAAACGACTTCAGGATATCCATTGCAAGCGGGGCGCGTCGACACGGCACCGGTCCGGTTGGGCACGCTCGAGCCGCGAGAATGTGCCCGAAATTCGTATCAGAGGCTGCCCTTGGTCGACGGAATCTGCCCCGCCGCGCGTTCGTCCAGTTCGACCGCCATGCGCAGTGCGCGGCCGAACGCCTTGAACACCGTTTCCATCTGATGATGGGCATTGAGGCCGCGCAGATTGTCGATATGCAGCGTGACGCCCGCGTGGTTTACGAATCCGCGGAAGAATTCGATCGACAGATCGACGTCGAACGTGCCGATTCGCGCGCGCGTGAACGGCACATGGAATTCGAGCCCCGGACGCCCGGAGAAATCGATCACGACGCGCGACAGTGCTTCATCGAGCGGCACGTAGGCGTGGCCGTAGCGGCGGATGCCCTTCCTGTCGCCGACCGCCTTTGCAACGGCCTGGCCGAGCGTGATGCCAACGTCCTCGACCGTATGGTGGTCGTCGATATGGGTGTCGCCATGCGCCTCGATATCCAGATCGACGAGTCCGTGCCGCGCGATCTGGTCGAGCATGTGATCGAGGAACGGCACGCCGGTGGCCAGTTTCTGCTGACCGGTGCCGTCCAGATCGATCTTCACACGGATCTGCGTTTCGCTGGTGTTGCGAACGACTTCCGCAAGGCGCATGACAATTCCTCGAAGCTTGCTTGAAAGGTAAGGTGGGAGATTAGCCGCCGCGTCGGCGCTCGCTCAATGCAGCGCGAGCCTCAACGCGGCAAGCAATTGCGTGTTCTGTTCCGGAGACCCGACCGTCAGACGTACGCAATTCGCCAGCAATGGATGCATTTTACTCACGTTTTTGATCAAAACCCGCGCGTTTAGCAGGGTTTCGAACGTCGCGGACGCATCGGGCACGCGTACGAGCAGAAAATTGCCCGCGCTCGGAAAAACGTGGGCGCCGGGCAGGCCCGCTACCGCCTGCGCCAGTTTCGCGCGCTCCGAACGCAGTTGCGCGGCTTGCGCATCGAGCAGGTCTACATGATCGAGCAGGAAATCGGCGGTTGCCTGGGTCAGCACGTTGACGTTGTACGGCGGGCGTACCTTGTCGAATTCGCCAAGCCATGCCGGGCGGCCCGCTAGATAGCCGAGGCGGATGCCGGCAAGTCCGAGCTTCGATACGGTGCGCATCACGACTACGTTGTCGAAATCGCCCGCGCGCGGCATCCAGCTGTGCCCGGCGAAAGGCTGGTACGCCTCGTCGATCACCACGAGGCTTCGGTTCGCGGCTTCGATGATCCGCTCGATGTCGTTTTCGTCGAACAGATTGCCGGTCGGGTTGTTCGGATAGGCCAGATAGACGACGGCCGGACGGTGCGCCTCGATGGCCGCGATCATCGCGCCCGTATCGAGCGTGAAATCGGCGTTCAGCGGCACGCCGACAAACTCGAGGTTCGCGAGCTGCGCCGATACCTGATACATGACGAAACCGGGCACGGGCGCGAGCACCTTCGCGCCGGGCTGCGCGCACGCCACGGCAATCATGCTGATGATTTCGTCGGAACCGTTGCCGAGCAGCACGTCGCAATTCGCCGGTATCCGCATCACGCGCTTGAGCTTGTCGATGAGCGCGCCCGGACGCGGCGCCGGATAGCGGTTCAGCGCGACGCCCGACAGACGTTCGCCGAGTTGGGCAGCAAGCGGTGGCGGCAACTCGAACGGATTTTCCATCGCGTCGAGTTTGATGTAGCCGGTCGCGTCCGGCACCGGGTAGCTCGTCATCGCGAGCACGTCGCGGCGGATGATGTCTTGTGGTGTGGTCATAGCGTGCGGCCTGCGCCGCGTCGGTAAAGCCGCTCGTTCTGGTCCCGCCGTTTTCGGCCAGCCGCTTTCTTCTAGCCGCTTTCTTCTAGCTGTTTCTTCTAACCGTTCTGTTTCATCCGGTATTCCGCACTGCGTGCATGTGCGGGCAGTCCTTCGCCGTACGCGAGTTCCGCTGCGATCTCGCCGAGCGTTTGCGCGCCTTCCGCACTGACTTCGATCACACTCGATCGCTTGAAAAAGTCGTACACGCCGAGCGGCGACGAAAACCGCGCGGTACGCGACGTCGGCAGCACGTGGTTCGGGCCCGCGCAATAGTCGCCAAGGCTCTCGCTCGTGTAGCGGCCAAGGAAGATCGCGCCCGCATGACGAATCTGCTGCGCCCATTGCTGCGGTTCGAGCGCCGAGATCTCGAGGTGCTCCGGCGCGATCTCGTTCGCGATCGCGCACGCTTCCGTCATATCGCGCACCTTGACGAGCGCCCCGCGGCCCGTCAGCGACGCGGCGATCACGTCGCGGCGCGGCATCGACGCCAACAGTTCGTTGATCGCATCTTCGACGCGCGCGATGAACGCATCGTCGGGACACAGCAGGATGGACTGCGCGAGTTCGTCGTGTTCGGCCTGCGAGAACAGGTCCATCGCCACCCAGCGCGGATCGGTCGTGCCGTCGCAGAGCACGAGAATTTCCGACGGCCCGGCAATCATATCGATGCCGACCGTGCCGAATACGCGCCGCTTCGCGGACGCGACATACGCATTGCCCGGCCCGCAGATCTTGTCGACCGCCGGCACCGTTTCCGTGCCGTAGGCGAGCGCGCCGACGGCCTGCGCACCGCCGATCGTGAACACGCGATCGACGCCGCCGATCAGCGCCGCAGCGAGCACGAGCGGGTTCTTCACGCCATCGGGCGTCGGCACGACCATGACGATTTCGCGCACGCCGGCCACACGCGCCGGAATCGCGTTCATCAGCACCGAGGACGGATACGCGGCCTTGCCGCCCGGCACATAGATGCCGGCGCGGTCGAGCGGCGTAACCTTCTGGCCCAGCACCGTGCCGTCCGTTTCCTCGTATTGCCAGCTATGGCTGCCGCACTCGATCTTCTGCTTCTCGTGGTAACCGCGCACGCGCGCGGCCGCGGCTTCGAGCGCCGCGCGGCGCTTGGGCTCGAGGCTTTCGAGCGCCGCTTCGAGTTCCGCCATCGGCAGTTCGAGCGCGGCCACGTGCTGCGCGTCGAGCCGGTCGAAGCGGTTCGTGTACTCGAGCACCGCCGCGTCGCCACGTGCTTTCACGTCGGCGAGAATCTGCGCGACCGCACGCTCGATCGCCTCGTCTTCGCTCGCCTCGAACGCGAGCACCGCGTGCAGCGCCTTCCGGAATCCTTCAGCGCTGGAATCGAGTTTGCGAATCTTGATAGACATGCTGGTATCCGTTTCGGTAGTACGCACGGGCGGGGTTGCTCGGCTCTGCACGTTGCAATGCGCTTTGCTTCGCGTGACGACGCCGCCCGGGCGTCGTCACGCCGCGCGTTTCGATGCGTGTTCGAACGCATCGAGGAATGGCCGCAGCGCGGCGCGCTTCAGCTTCAGCGCGGCCTGATTCACGACGAGGCGCGACGAGATCTGCATGATCTCCTCGACCTCGACCAGATTGTTCGCACGCAACGTACCGCCCGAGCTGACGAGGTCGACGATCGCGTCGGCGAGGCCCACGAGCGGCGCGAGTTCCATCGAGCCGTACAGCTTGATCAGGTCGACGTGCACGCCCTTCGCCGCGAAATGTTCGCGCGCGGTTTCCACGTACTTGGTCGCGACGCGCAACCGCGCGCCCTGCCGCACCGCGTTCGCATAGTCGAAACCGGCCTTCACCGCAACCGACATGCGGCAACGCGCGATATCGAGGTCGACGGGCTGGTACAGTCCGCTGCCGCCGTGTTCGATCAACACGTCCTTGCCGGCCACACCGAAATCGGCAGCGCCGTATTCGACGTAGGTCGGCACGTCGGTCGCGCGCACGATGATCACGCGCAGGTTCGGATCGGTGGTCGGCAAAATCAGCTTGCGCGACGACTCCGGATCTTCTGCTACCTCTACGCCCGCAGCCGCAAGCAGCGGCACCGTTTCCTCGAAAATACGCCCTTTCGACAACGCAAGCGTCAATGGCGCGACAACGCCCTGCGCAGAAGACGTTTGCCGGGACGACGACGCAGTATCCTTCGACGGCGCGGCGCTCATGCCTGCTTGCCCGAAATGCGCCGCACATTGGCGCCGACCGCGGTGAGCTTCACTTCCATCCGGTCGTAGCCGCGGTCGAGGTGATAGATACGGTCGATCAGCGTTTCGCCTTCGGCGCACAGACCCGCGATCACGAGACTTGCCGACGCGCGCAGATCGGTTGCCATCACCTTCGCACCCGAGAGTTTGTCGACGCCGTTCACGAGCGCCGTATTGCCGTCGATCGTGACGTTCGCGCCGAGACGATTGAGCTCCTGCACATGCATGAAGCGGTTCTCGAAGATTGTCTCGACCACCCGCGACGGACCATCGGCAATCGCGTTGAGCGCCATGAATTGCGCCTGCATGTCGGTCGGGAACGCCGGATATTCGGAGGTGCGGAACGACACGGCCTTCGCGCGCTGGTTCATCCGCACGCGCATCCAGTCCGGGCCTTCGTCGATCGTGACGCCTGCTTCGCGCAGCTTGTCGATCACGGCTTCGAGCGTCTGCGGGCGCGTGTGGCGCAGCGTCACGTCGCCGCCGGCAGCCGCGACCGCGCAGAGGAACGTGCCCGCCTCGATGCGGTCCGGCACGACCGCATGTTCGGCGCCGTGCAGCCTGTCGACGCCCTGGATCACGAGCCGGTCCGTGCCGACGCCGTCGATCTTCGCGCCCATCGCGACGAGCAGTTGCGCGAGATCGGCCACTTCCGGCTCGCGCGCCGCATTTTCGAGCACCGTCTCGCCTTGGGCGAGCACGGCCGCCATCAGCAGGTTCTCGGTGCCCGTCACGGTAATCATGTCGGTGATGATGCGCGCGCCCTTGAGCCGCTTCGCGCGCGCCTCGATAAAGCCATGCTCGATCGTGATCTCGGCGCCCATCGCCTGCAGGCCCTTGATATGCTGGTCGACCGGCCGCGCACCGATCGCACAGCCGCCCGGCAGCGATACTTTCGCTTCGCCGAAACGCGCCACGAGCGGACCGAGCACGAGAATCGACGCACGCATGGTCTTCACGAGTTCGTACGGCGCGACGAGGTTGTTCACCTTCGACGCATCGAGCATCACCTTGCCGGTGTCCTCGGCCATCTCGGCCTGCACGCCCATCTGTCGCAACAGCTTCAACGTCGTGCGCACGTCCTGCAGATTCGGCACGTTCGCGAGCTGGACCGGGTCCGCGCTCAACAGGCTTGCGCAAAAAATCGGCAGCGCCGCGTTCTTGGCCCCCGAAACGGTAATCTCCCCTGCCAACTGCCGACCGCCTTCGATGACGAGTTTGTCCATGCCTGTCGGTTCCTGTTCGTTGCGCGCGCTGTTTTGCGTCTGAGCGGAAAGGTGGGCGGCGCCGCTTGCGGCGCCCTGACTATCTTGTGTAATACGCACTAGTGTTCCAGATTACGCGCTCTGCCACTCGGCAGGCGTCAGTGTTTTCATGCTGAGAGCGTGGATTTCTTCGCGCATGCGATCGCCGAGCGCCGCGTAGACGAGCTGATGCCGCTGGATCAGCCGCTTGCCTTCGAAGCTCGTCGACACGATGGTCGCGAAGAAATGCTGGCCGTCGCCCTCGACTTCGAGATGCTCGCACGGCAGGCCTGCCGAGATGTATGTCTTGATCTGTTCGGGAGTCGGTAACATGGGACGCTCCTGGGTTGTCCGGGCTGCTGGGCGGGCTCACGCCCGCTAATGGCGCAGCTTGTAGCCGCTTGCGAGCAGACGCATCGCGAGCACGGCCAGCACCACGAAAAAAGCGGCGACGATCGCGAGGCTCGCGAGCGGATTGATATCCGACTGGCCGAAAAAGCCATAGCGAAAGCCGTCGATCATGTAGAAAAACGGATTGAGCCGCGACACCTCGCGCCAGCCTGGCGGCAGCGTGTGCGTCGAATAGAACACGCCCGACAGGAACGTGAGCGGCACGATGATGAAATTCTGGAACGCCGCGAGCTGATCGAACTTCTCGGCCCAGATGCCGGCCACCACGCCAAGCGTGCCGAGAATCGCGGACCCGAGCACCGCAAACAGGATGATGAAGAGCGGCGCAGTGAAGCTGACCGGAATGAACCAGATGGTCACGATAAATACGCCGAAGCCGACCGCGAGACCGCGCGCGACCGAAGCAAGCACGTAGGCGCCGTACATTTCCCAGTGCGACAGCGGCGGCAGCAGCACGAACACGAGATTGCCCGTGATCTTCGACTGGATCAGCGACGACGAGCTGTTCGCAAACGCATTCTGCAACACGCTCATCATCACGAGGCCGGGAATCAGGAAGCTCGTGTAGCCGACTCCGCTATACACCTGCACATGGTCGCGCAGCGCATGGCCGAAGATCATCAGATACAGCAGCGCGGTGACGATCGGCGCGAGCACCGTCTGGAACGACACCTTCCAGAACCGCAGAAGCTCCTTGTAGAACAGTGTGCGAAACCCGCTCATGCAAGCCCCTCGACCACTTCGGGCGCGTTCATCACCTGGACGAACACGTCTTCGAGATCCGCCTTGCGCACCTCGATCTCATCGAATGAACAGCCCGCCGCGCGGCACTGCGAGAGAATCCGCTCGACGTCGTCGTAGGTCGACAGGCGCAGCGAATGCTCGTTTGCGTTGACCGTGCCCGCCTCGACTTCGAGCGCGCGCAGTTCGGCCGGCAGCACGCCTTGCGCGAAACGCACGAACAGCTGCAGGCCCGCGAAGCGCTGCAACAGCTCGCTCGTGCGTTCGAGCGCCACGACCTCGCCACGCCGCAGCATCGCGATGCGGTCGCACAGCGATTCGGCTTCTTCGAGGTAGTGCGTGGTCAGCACGATCGTGTGGCCTTCGCGGTTCAAACGCGAAATGAACTTCCACAGCGTCTGGCGCAATTCGACGTCGACGCCCGCGGTGGGCTCATCGAGCACGATCACGGGCGGCCGGTGCACGAGCGCCTGCGCGACGAGCACGCGGCGCTTCATGCCGCCCGACAGCGCGCGCATGTTCGCATCGGCTTTTTCGGTCAGATCGAGATTGGCCATCACTTCGTCGATCCAGGCATCGTTGTGACGCAGACCGAAATAGCCGGACTGGATGCGCAGGGTTTCGCGCACGGTGAAAAACGGATCGAACACCAGTTCTTGCGGCACGACACCGAGCGCGCGGCGCGCGGCACGGAAATCGTCGACGACGTCATGGCCGCGCACCGCGACGCTGCCTTCGTCGGCGCGCGCGAGACCTGCGAGGATGCTGATGAGCGTCGTTTTGCCCGCGCCGTTCGGGCCGAGCAGCCCGAAGAACTCGCCTTCTTCAACCGTCAGACTCACGCCCTTGAGCGCTTGCAGACTCTTATAGCGCTTCTTGACGTTACGGAATTCTATGGCTGGCATGACTATGCGCCGACGGATGGCGGCGACTGAAAAGTGCGCGGTGCGCACGAGAAAGGATGCAACGAAATGTGCGGCGAAACGAAATTGGGGCCGGCTGCTTGCCCCAAAAAACGTTTGATTATAGGGCAAAGTGCGCGGGCAATCCGCAGCTGAAATTGCAGAGGCAAAACCTGGTGCGCAGAGGCGGGGCAACTTGCGTTCGACCCGGCGCTGAAATCCAGATCGCCGGTTTCAGCTGCGCATCACGAAGGCGAGCGCTCGGGTTCGATGGAACGCGAATGTCGCGCCGACAGCAGCGTGTCGACGCCATAGGCCTGCGCAAGACTTGCAAGACCGGCGGGGAGATTGACGACTTCCAGCACTGCGCCACGCGCATGCGCGGCGCGCTGCCATGCCAGCAGCACCGCGAGCGCGGATGAATCGAATTGCGTGAGCGGCGCGCAATCGACGCCGCGCGCACCGCCCGCGATGCGTGCGAGACCGGAAGCGAGCGCTTCTTTAGCGCTCGCGTGCGTCAGCGTCGAGCCAGTCGCGAATTGATCGGGCAGGTTGCCGGCGGCGGCGCCGGCCACACCGGCCCGTTGTGGCGTGCCGTTCACGACTGCTTGCCCGCCGCCAGCTGCTGGTTGCGCTGCGTGAGGAACTGGATCAGCCCGTCGACGCCGTGCTGCTGGATCTGCTCCTGGAACTGCTGCTGGTACGCCTGGATCAGCCACGCGCCGAGCACGTTGATGTCATACACGCGCCAGCCTTGCGGCGTCTTGTACAGACGGTAGTCGAGCTCGATCGGCTGACCGTTGTTCATCACGGTCGAGCGGACCACGACGTCCGTGTCGTCGGGATTCGCGCGGAACGGCTTGTACTGGATTTCCTGATTGCGGACCTGCGCGAGCGCGCCCGCGTAGGTGCGGATCAGCAGCATCTTGAACTGTTCGACCACCTGCTCCTGCTGCTGCGGCGTAGCGGTGCGCCAGCTGCGGCCCATCGCCAGTTGCGTGGTGCGGCGGAAATCGATGTACGGCAGGATCTTCTCGTTGACGAGCTGCGTGATCCGGTTGATGTCGCCTTGCTGGATCGACTTGTCCGAGCGGATCGTATCGACGACCTGCTGCGTGACGGTCTTGACCATGCCGTCCGGCGAATTCGTATCGACGGTCTGCGCCGACGCCGCGCCACCGAACGCGAATAATGCTGCAAAAAACGGGATAAAGAAGAATTTTTTCATTTCAAGCCCTGCAAAAAGAAGAACGCTAACTTCGAGCCCACGATATCACGCAAGTTCTATCGTAAACCACGCGAAACTTGCGAGAGTTGTATCCCGGTGTTACGAGCGCTCGCAACGGTTCGGCCTAGCGCAGCCGCAGTGACGGATAACGCCCCGGCGGAACGACCTGACCGCCGGGCACCGTGTCGATTGCCGGCGTACCGGAAGCCGGAGAAGCACCTTCAGCAGCCGGCGTGCCCGACGTACCCTCGGGCGCCTGCGACGGCGCCGCCGACGATGCGGGCGCCGCGGGAACGGCCCCGCCGCCCGGCACCGCGCCGGCCGCGCCTGCGGCCCCCGCGCCATCCTGATCGTAATTCGGCAGCGGCGCGCCGTCGCCATAGTTCGGCAGCGCGCCGCTCGTGCCGCCCGTCAGCAGATACTGGCGCCGCTGCAGATACGCGTTGCGCACGAACGAGTACTTGTCGAGCGCGGCGCCTTCGAGCACGTCGCTCGCGTTCAGCAGGTTCGCGCGCGTGTTGACGAGCTGCACGCCCCACAGGCTCCAGCTGATCGCATCCGAATCGATATACGAGATCGGGTTCGCAAAATAGTTGCCGACATAGCCGGCCGCGTCGCGCACCGTGCTCGGCCCGAACAGCGGCAGCACCAGATACGGGCCCGACGGCACGCCGTAGTGGCCAAGCGTGATGCCGAGATCGGTATCGTGCTTCGGCAGCTTCGCGAGCGTCGCGACGTCGAACAGGCCGCCGACGCCGAACACTGTGTTGATCACGATCCGCATGATGTCGCCGACACCATCGGCGATCTTCAACTGCAGCAGGTTGTTCGCCGCGACGTAGACGTCGCCGATGTTCGAGAAGAAGTTCGTCACGCTGTCGCGCACCGGCTGCGGCGTGATCTTCACGTAGCCCTGCGCGACCGGCTTCAGTGCGTACCTGTCGACCTTGTCGTTGAACGTGAATACGGTACGGTTAAGGCCTTCCCACGGGTCGTCCTTGCTCGGCGTCTGAACCGTCGAGCAGCCGGCGAGAGCCGCTACGGCAAGCGCGATCGCTGCGGCGCGCTGGAGTTTTATCTGCAATCTTGTTCTCCTTATTGAGCCGCGCCCGAGGCGGGTTGAGCCGGCGCGGCAGGTGCCGGCGCGGGAGACGCCGCCGGCTTCGCTGCGCCCGAATCGGCGGCCTTGCTATACAGGAATTGTCCAATCAGGTTTTCGAGCACGATGGCCGACTGCGTCATCGCAATCGTGTCGCCGGCCTTCAGCATTTCGGTGTCGCCGCCCGGCTCGAGCCCGATGTATTGCTCGCCGAGGAGCCCTGACGTGAGAATTTTCGCGGAGCTGTCCTTCGGAAACTGGTACTGCCTGTCGATATCGATCGTGACGAGCGCCTGGTAAGTATTGCTGTCGAAGCCGATCGACGCCACGCGGCCGACCGTGACGCCCGCGCTCTTCACCGGCGCGCGCGGCTTCAGGCCGCCAATGTTGTCGAACTTGAGCTTGACCGGGTAGGTTGCCTGGAACGATAGCGAGCTCATGTTGCCGGCTTTCAGCGCGAGGAACAGCAGCGCAATGAAGCCTAGCACCACGAACAGGCCGACCCAGAAGTCGAGAGCAGTCTTTTTCATCGTCATCCCAAAGTGAATCTTGACGCGCCGGCGCACAGCCGAAGGGCGCGCGCGACGCGCCGCTTCCCGGCGCACCCGCGCGGGACCTAGCTGAACATCAGTGCGGTCAGCAGGAAATCGAGGCCGAGTACGGCAAGCGATGCGTAGACGACCGTTTTCGTCGTTGCGCGCGACACGCCTTCGGGTGTCGGCTTCGCTTCGTAGCCCTGGAAAAGCGCGATGAACGTCACCGCAAAACCGAACACTACGCTCTTGATCACGCCGTTGCCGACGTCGCGCCAGACGTCGACGCCACCTTGCATCTGCGACCAGAACGCGCCGGCATCGACGCCGATCAGCAGCACCCCCACCACATAACCGCCGACGATGCCGACCGCGCTGAAAATCGCGGCAAGGACCGGCATCGCGATGATGCCCGCCCACATCCGCGGCGCGACGACTACCTTCAGCGGATCGACGGCCATCATTTCCATTGCCGTCAGCTGTTCGCCCGCCTTCATCAGGCCGATTTCCGCTGTGAGCGAAGTGCCCGCGCGCCCGGCGAACAGCAGCGCGGTCACGACCGGCCCCAGTTCGCGCACGAGCGACAACGCGACGAGCAGACCCAACGCCTGCTCGGAACCGTAGCGATTCAGCGTGTAGTAACCCTGCAGCCCGAGCACGAAGCCGACGAACAGCCCCGACACCGCGATGATGACAAGCGAATAGTTACCGACGAAATGAATCTGTTTCGTGACAAGCCGCGGCCGGCGCAACAGCGGAAAAAACTCGAGCACGAGGCGCACGAACATGCGCGCCCCGTAGCCCGCGGTGCCCAGGCCGCCGAGGACCGAGCGTCCGATGGTCGAAATCATGAGCGGCCTCCGTTGCCGTCAAGGCCGAAATCCACCGCAAGCGGCGTGCTGCCCGCATAGTGAAACTTGAACGGACCGTCGGGCGCGCCGTCGATGAACTGCCGCACGACCGGGTCCTGCGACGCGCGCAGTTCGTCCGGCGTGCCTTGCGCATGCACGCCGCCGTTCGCGAGAAAGTACACGTAGTCGGCAATGGCGAACGATTCGGGCACATCGTGCGTGACGAGAATCGACGTCGCACCGAGCGCGCGGTTCAGCGTGCGGATCAGGTTCGCGGTGATGCCGAGCGAGATCGGGTCGAGACCGGCGAACGGCTCGTCGTACATGATCAGCTCGGGATCGAGCGCGATCGCGCGCGCGAGCGCCACGCGCCGCGCCATGCCGCCCGAAATTTCCGACGGCGCCAGGTCGCGCGCGCCGCGCAGGCCGACTGCGTTGAGCTTCATCAGCACGAGGTCGCGAATCAGTTCTTCGGGAAGATCGGTGTGCTCGCGTAGCGCAAATGCAACGTTCTCGAACACCGACATATCGGTGAAGAGCGCGCCGAACTGGAACAGCATGCCCATGCGACGGCGCAGCGCGTAGAGGCCGTCCCGCGTCTGCGCGCCGATGTCCTCGCCATGGAACAGCACCTGGCCGCGCCGGGCACGCTCGAGGCCGCCGATGAGGCGCAGCACCGTGGTCTTGCCGCACCCGGAGCCGCCCATCACCGCCACGACCTGACCGCGCCCAAAGCGCAGATTCAGGTTCGACAGAACGAGCCGGTCGCTGTAACCGAAGTCGACGTCGCGTAGCTCGAGGAGGGTCTCGGGAGAAGAAGGCA
This sequence comes from Paraburkholderia sp. SARCC-3016, assembly GCF_031119615.1. NCBI lineage: Bacteria > Pseudomonadati > Pseudomonadota > Betaproteobacteria > Burkholderiales > Burkholderiaceae > Paraburkholderia > Paraburkholderia sp. SARCC-3016. Next base: position 82,278 of record NZ_JAVHZD010000023.1, read on the forward strand.
ACTCTGACAGTCCTTTTACACGGAAGCCGAATTATAGGGCCATCGTGAAAACCCTGCCTTGTTGCATTCTGTCCCTTTACTTAATCTGACGATCGGCTGCCGAAAGCATTCTGCAATGATGCAACGGCTGCGGCGGGATCAGCCGCTTCGGTGACCGCGCGCACGACGGCTGCACTTCGCACGCCGGTCGCGAGCACCGCCGGCAGCACGTCGCCGCTGATGCCGCCGATCGCGAGGATCGGCACGACGCCATCGAGCAGGTGCACGTAGCGCGCGAGGCGCGCGAGACCTTGCGGCGCGGTCGGCATGACCTTGGTCGTCGTCGCGAATACGGCGCCGAGCGCGATGTAGCTCGGCCGGAAATGCAGCGCCGTCAGCATCTCATAGTAGCCGTGCGTCGACAGGCCGAGGCGCAGGCCCGCGGCCGCGATCGCGTGCAGATCGGCCGTATGCACGTCCTCCTGGCCGAGGTGGACGCCATAGGCGCCCGCTTCGAGCGCCGCCTGCCAGTGGTCGTTGATGAACACGCGCGCGTCGTACTTGCGCCCGGCCGCCACCGCACGCGCGATTTCGCTCGCGAGTTCGGCGGCCGGCTCGGCCGACTTGCGGCGCAGCTGGATTGTCTTCACGCCGAAGCCGGCGACGCGCTCGACCCATTCCGCGGTCGGCAGCACCGGGTACAGGCCGAGGTCGTGCGGACACGGCGCGAACGGCTGCGACGGCGCGGCCGGCAAGCCGGCGACGCGCGGGAAATGGGCGATGTCGGTCGGCCACGCGTCGTTGGCGCGCTTTTCGTCGCCGTCGCGCCACGCGAGCGCGAGCACGAGCGCGTCGTGCGGGTCGAAGCCGCAATCGAGGAACGCCGCAAGCGCGGCGAGCCAATCTTCAGCCAGTTGCCCTTCGAGCCGGTAGCGCTCGCCGCCGAGATGCAGCGTCGCGCCGTTTTTACCCGCTTCGATCACGCCCGCCCCTTGCACGAGCCAGCGCGCGATCTGCTCGCCGTATTGCTGATGCTGCTCGTCGGCGACGACGATCAGATCGTCGCCGTTCGGCGCATCGGGCGCGGTCAGGCAGATGCGCCACGGTGCGTGCGTCGGCGGCCAGTCGCCGAGACGCGCGCGAATCCGTTCGGCGGCTTCCGTCAGTTCGTCGGCGGGCGGCCAGAAGAGGTCGCGGCCCGTCAGCTTCAGTGTGTCGGTCATGCCGCGGCGCTCCCATCCTGGTGCCAGAACGGCATGCCGACGACAGGCGTGCTCGCATGCGCGGTCTCGCGCTCGGCCATCGGCCCCGCGAGATACGCGGTGCGGCCCGCTTCGACGCCGAGCGCGAATGCGCGCGCCATCGTCTCCGGATGCGTGGCCTGCGACACGGCCGTGTTCAGCAGCACGCCGTCGAAGCCCCATTCCATCACCTGGCTTGCATGCGACGGCACGCCGAGCCCCGCATCGACGATCAGCGGAACATCGGGCAGCCGCTCGCGCAGCACGCGCAAGCCGTACGGATTGACGAGGCCCTTGCCCGTGCCGATCGGCGCGCCCCACGGCATCAGCGCTTCGCAGCCCGCGTCGAGCAGGCGCCGGCCGATCACGAGATCTTCGGTGCAGTACGGCAGCACCTTGAAGCCATCCTTCACGAGCTTCGCGGCGGCGTCGATCAGGCCGACCGGGTCGGGCTGCAGCGTGTAGTCGTCGCCGATCAGTTCGAGCTTGATCCAGTCGGTTTCGAAGACTTCGCGCGCCATCTGCGCGGTCGTGATCACTTCGCCGACCGTCTGACAACCGGCCGTATTCGGCAGCAACGGCACGGCATGGCGCTTGAGCAGATCGAAGAAACCCGCCTGCGCGCCGCCCTCGTTCATCTGCCGGCGCAATGCGACGGTGACCATGCCGGGCCGCGCCGCTTCGATCGAATCGGAAAGCGATTGCAGCGACGGATAGCGCGACGTGCCGAGCAGCACGCGGCTCGCGAAAGTCTCGCCGTACAGCGTGAGCGCGTCGGCGGGCGCGGCTTGAGTGGAAGTCATCAGTCAGTCCTTGCCTGTGGCAGTTGCCTGGTTGCCTTGGGTCGTTGCCTTGGGTCGTTGCCTTGGGTCGTTGCCTTGGGTCGTTGCCTTGGGTCGTTGCCTTGGGTCGTTGCCCTGTATCTCGTGTGTTGCTTGCGATCTGTCGTGCCTGCAACGCCTGTGAAGCATGTCGCGCGCGATGCGGCGGATGCGCGGCTGCCCTCGTCGCTGCGGCGGCTGCAGCGGCAAAACTCAGCCGCCTGCCACCGGATGCACGACGTCGAGCCGGTCGCCGCTGTGCAGTGCACGCGCCGCATGCTGCTTGCGCGCAACGAAATCGCCGTTCAAGGCGACCGCGAATGGCGGCTGCGCGCCAAACGCGGCAAGCGCATCGGCAACCGTCGCGCCTTCCGGCAACGACAGCGGCTTCTGGTTGATTTGAATGTCCATAATCGTGTGTCTCAATGTTTGTCGAGGCGCGCGTCTCTCGAACGTGCTCACGCAGACTCGCGCGCCGCATCGCGCAGCGTCGGACGATCGACGTGGAACAGCTCGTTCCAGCGCGACTGCCGGCGCCAGCCGGCGAATCCATCGATGTCGGCGAAGGCGCCGTCGGCAAGCGCGAGCGCGGCACGCACCGCTTCGTTCGCCACTTCCGGCGCGATCATGTAACCGTGCCGGTACAGGCCGTTCACGCGCAACGTCTGCCCACCGTCCCAGACGATGGCCGGGCGATGATCCGGCAAAGTCGGCCGGCACTGCGAGTTCAACTCCAGAATGCGCGCTTCGCCGAAGCCCGGATGCACGGAAAACGCGGCGCTCAACAATTCGAGCGCCGAACGCACGCTGACCGGCGACATGTCTTCGCCTTCCACTTCAGTCGCGCCGATCACGTACAAGTCGTTCTGCTTCGGCGCGATATACAGCGGGTAACGCGGATGCAGCAGCCGTACCGGGCGCGCAAGTCCGATGCCCGGCGCGTGCACGCGCGCGACTTCGCCGCGGATGCCGCGCAGCGTCGGCAACACCGGTTTCGCGCCGAGGCCGCGGCAATCGATCGTGATGCGCGCGGCGGGCAACTCGCGGTCGTCGACCGCCGTGTTCCAATGCGTCTCGACGCCGCGCGCCGCGAGCCCTGCAGCGAGCGCGGCAAGCACCTGCCGGTTGTCGAGCTGCCCTTCGTGCGGCAGCAGCCAGCCTTGCGTGAAGCGGCCTGCGAGCGCCGGCTCGGCCGCGTTGATCTGCGCGCCGGACAACGCGAGCAAACCGCCCTCGAGCAGTTCGGCCGGTGCATTCGCGCGCAGCCGCCGCTCGAACAGCGGCGCCTCGCTGCGGTCGCCGTGATGCCAGACGACGAGCGTGCCGTTGCGCTGGAAGAACACCGGCTCCGGCAATTCGGCGACGATGCGCGGCCAGGCCTCGAGCGACGCGGCACCGAGCCGCGTGATCAGCAACTCCGCGCTGGCCGCCTCGGCGAGCGGAGCAAGCATCGCGGCCGCGACCCACGCCGCCGACTGCGTGCCAGCCGCGTCGCCGCGCTCATACAGCGCGACGCGGCGGCCCGCGCCGGCCAGCCGCCACGCGACGAGCCGTCCGCACAAGCCGCCGCCGATCACGGCGAAATCGGGCACGGCGCCACGCCGCACGCCGGCCTGCGAAGCGGGGGTCTCGCGCGCCGTCATGCCGACTGCTCCTTGCGCAGCGCAGCAATACCGTGCGTGCCGCGTCGAGCGCCATGCGTGCAGAACAAACAAAGAACTGAAGATTGAGCGGTCATCGGATCCTTTCCGTACGGCAACGAAACGCACGTACCCAAGGACGAAACACGCGGAGGCGGCTGCGGATGCAGAGGCAGGAGAACCCGCCGGCAACCGCCTTCCAGATGAAAGGCCGCGCGGCAGGAAACGAAAGACTTCGAAACTTCCCGCGCCGGTATTACCCGGATCGGGTGCGAAGGGTCTCTCTCAGCCTCGCCGCGACGTGTGTCCGCGCCAAAGCACCCCTGTTTCGTCGAGGTCATTAGACCATAAAAGGCTCGTCGCGAAAACCCGCGGGATGACGAGCCCGTGTATGCGACACCCATGCGCCGCCGCACGGAGACCGTACGCGGGACGATGCGCGGGGGACGTACGAGACTGTACGCGGCCTGGCGAATTCGATATGAGCCGTCCTGGCGCCTCTGACATAATGCGCGACACGCAGTCGGTATGGAGAGCGGCGCCCGGGCCGGAACCGTCCGGGCCACAGCCGCGTCGGATCGCCGATGCACGGCATCGGGCACGCGATTAAGCTCCGGTTAAGCCGTGGCCGCGACAATCGCGCGTCGATGAACGACCGGCGAACGCGTCGCTCTACGCCCGTCGTGCTGCCCCTGCGCATCGCGACGACTTGCTTCTACCCGACGCCGCTTCAAAGACAGCGCTTCAAAGGACAGATATGGCCGAAAACCCGAACAGCTCCGCGGACATCACCGCGTGGGGTCTCATCAAGCCCTACTGGGTGTCCGAGGACCGATGGCGCGCATGGGGCCTGCTCGTGCTCGTCATCGCGATGAATATGACGATGGTGGCCGCCAACGTCTGGTTCAACCGCTGGCAAGGCATCTTTTTCGATGCAATCCAGCAATACAACTACCCGGTTTTCAAGCATTCGCTGCTGCAGTTCACGGTCATCGCGCTCGCGCTGATTCTGCTCGGTTCCTATCGCACGTACTTTCGCCAGATGCTCGAATTCCGCTGGCGGCAATGGCTCACCACGAAGTATCTGAACGAATGGCTCGGCGACGACGCCTACTACCGCATCGAACGCGACCGTCTCGCGGACAACCCCGACCAGCGGGTTTCGGCGGACCTGCAAGGCCTCGCGAGCACGACACTGAACCTGTCCCTCGGGCTGCTCTCGACCACGGTCACGCTGTTCTCGTTCATCGTCATCCTGTGGAACCTGTCGGGCGCGCTTGCGTTCCACGTGTTCGGCACCGAGATCTCGATTCCCGGTTACATGGTGTGGGTCGCGATGATCTACGCGGCGATCGGTTCGTGGATCACGCACAAGGTCAACCACCCGCTCGTGTCGATCAACTATCAGCAGCAGCGTGTCGAAGCAGACTTCCGTTTCGCGCTGATCCGGATTCGCGAGAACGCCGACCAGATCGCGCTGTACAAGGGCGAGCCGGCCGAAGAGAAATCGCTGCAAGGGGTGTTCGGCCATATCCGCGATAACTGGCGGCTCGTCATGCGTTTCACGCGGCGCTTCAATATCGTCGTGATCAGCTATTCGCAGCTTGCGATCGTGTTCCCGTACATCGCGGCCGCGCCCAAGTATTTTTCGAAGAGCATCACGCTTGGCGTTTATCAGCAATTGACGAGCGCATTCGGCACGGTCAGCGATTCGTTCTCGTGGTTCATCAACAATTACGATTCGCTCGCCGAGTGGCGCGCTACCGTCAACCGTCTGCGGGAATTCCATCGCGTGATGAAAGACCAGCATCTGCATGAATCGGTGGTCGGCGGCACGGCGCACGGCGGCATCAATACGCATCTGACCGACACGCAGGTGCTCGACGTGAAGGAGCTCGTGCTCAAACGTCCGGACGGGCAACCGATCGCGTCGATCGGCTCGTTCAGGATCGCGCCGAAATCGCGCTGGCTCGTGCGCGGTCCGTCAGGCGCGGGCAAGAGCACGCTGCTGCGTGCGCTCGCGGGCTTGTGGCCGTTCGGCGAAGGCACGATCGAAGCGCCAGCCGGCGCGAAGCTGCTGTTCATTCCGCAGCGCAGCTATCTGCCGATCGGTACGTTAAAGGGCGCGCTCTGCTACCCGTCGCTCGACGACGCGTTCACCGACGAAGCGTGCCGCGACGTGCTGACCGTGTGCCGGCTACCCGATCTCGCGACGCGTCTGGCCGAGTCCGCGCACTGGGAACGCACGCTGTCGCCGGGCGAACAGCAGCGCGTCGCCGCAGCGCGCGCGCTGCTGCAAAAGCCCGACTTCCTGTTCCTCGACGAAGCGACGAGCGCGCTCGACCCTGACAACGAAGCCGCGATCTATACGGCGCTGACCGAACGGCTTGCCGATGCGGCGATCGTCAGCGTCGCGCATCGCAAGACGCTCGAGGCATTCCACGACCAGACGCTCTATGTCGAGCGCGCGGTCGAGCGCGAGGCCGCGTAGCCAAAGCGCACGTCGCGTTAGCGTTCAAAGCGAGGCCGCTCGCGCAAGCGGCTCCGGCCGTCTGATGGTACTTTCGCGTGCATGAAGACGATCGTTCTCGGCGCCGGCGTGATCGGCGTCGCCACAGCTTTTTATCTGCGCGAGCGCGGCTGCGATGTGACTGTCGTCGAACGCGAAACCGACGTTGCGCTCGAGACGAGTTTCGGCAATGCGGGCGTGATCGCGCCCGGCTACGTGACGCCATGGGCCGCGCCCGGCATGCCGGCGAAAATCCTCAGGCATCTGTTCAACCGCGCGTCGCCGTTCGTCTTCCGCCCGACGTTCGACCCCGCGCAATGGCGGTGGATCGGCCGGTGGCTGCGCGAATGCCAGCTCGAACGATTCCGTGCGAACAAACAGCGGATGCAGCGCATCGCGTACTACAGCCGCGCATGTCTGCATGAATTTCGCGCTGCGCATCCGTTTGAATACCGGCGTAGCCACGGCTATCTGCAACTGTTTCGCAGCGGCTACGACCTCGAACTCGCGCAGCCCGCGCTGGCGATGCTGCGCGACTCAGGCGTCGCGTATCGCGAACTGAGCGGCGCGCAATGCGCGTCTGTCGAGCCGGGGTTGCGCTGGGCACGCAAGCCGCCGCACGCGGGCCTTTACCTGCCCGACGACGAAGCCGGCGACTGCGCCATCTTCACACGTGAATTGCGCGCGATTTGCGAGCGCCAAGGCGTGCGCTTCCGTTTCGATACGCGCGCGGCCGCACTCGACGCGCGAGGCGGCGCGGTGCGCGGCGTGCATATCGAGAGCGCGCACGGCAGCGAGACGCTTGCCGCAAACGCGGTGGTCGTCGCGGCCGGCGTCGACAGCGCCGCGCTGCTCGAGCCGCTTGGCGTACCGGCGCCGCTTTATCCGGTCAAAGGCTATTCGGCGACGCTGCAGATCATCGACGACCAGAAAGCGCCACGCGCGGCGCTGATGGATGAAGCGCTGAAAACCGCGATCACGCGGCTCGGACCCAATCTGCGTATCGCCGGCACCGCGGAGCTCGGCGACCGGCAGGCGACGCTGCGCGAACAGTCGCTGCGCACGCTGATGAAAGTGCTCGACGACTGGTTTCCTCATGCAAGCGTGCCGTCGTCCGCGCAGTTCTGGGTCGGGCGCCGGCCGATGACGCCCGATGGCGCGCCGCTGCTGGGCGCCTCGGGCATCGATCGTCTGTGGCTCAACATCGGGCATGGGTCGACGGGCTGGGCGATGTCGCTCGGCTCGGCGCGCGTCGTGGCGGATCTGGTAGCGCAGAAGCAGCCGGAGATCGATCTCGAGGGACTGACGATCGCGCGATATCGTCATCGCGGGTGAAGCACGGCCGGCCGTCGACGGGCGTCGCATGGGGTCTCCCGTGCGTCCTGAGCGTCCTGAGCGTCCTGAGCGTCCTGAGCGTCCTGAGCGTCCTGAGCGTCCTATGCATCCGTGCGTCGCGCGCATCTACGCGTCGATCACCGGCACGCTTGCCAGCGCGCGATAACGCGCGCCGGTGCGCGCCAGCGTGCTCGAATAAAGGGTCAACGATTCGAAACGCGCGAGCAGATCGTCTTTTAGCTCGGGCGCGTGGCCCGCGGCCGGCGCATCGCGACGGAAGCGTCCGAGCGTCACATGCGGCCGGAAAGCGCGCGCGTCGACCGGCAGGCCGAGATCGATCATCAAGGTACGGATGCGCCAGTCGAGCGCGACGAATTCGTCGGACATCGCGAGCATCGCCACCGTGAGCCGCGGATGCGACGCGCGCGGCCAGTGCTCGATGCGCTTGACAGGCGTGGGCCTCAGTGGAATGGTCTGCGGCGCGAGAGCGTCGATGAGCGCGGCGCCGAGTTCGTGCGTCAGAGCGCCGATAAACGTGACGGTCAGATGCAACTGATCGTATGGCACGCGACGCGCGGCTGCCGCAATCGGCACTGCGGCGAGCGCATCGCGCGTGGCGGCGTCGGGTTCGAGCGCGATGAAGCAGCGCTGCCAGCCTTGCGTCGCGTTTCGCCCGGCGTCGCCGGCCGGGTTTTCCGGCGCGGCGTCGCTGCCGTTCCCGGTCGATCGATTGTGTCGATGCATCGCTTGGGCTCTGCGCGTGCGGCGCGGCGAAGTCATCGTCGCATTATGGCCAGGGCGGAACAAATCGGACAACCGGCAACTGCGCGCGCCCCAAAAGAAAGCCGGGTCGCCCTTGCGGACGCCCGGCCTCCGGAGCGTGGTTCGAAGGTCTCATGGCCTTCGAGTCATGGCCCTGTCCCGCACTTGTCGTCTCCACCTCTTCCTGCAAATTCGCTGCATCGTAGCCGAGGCTTCGTCACGTCGAATCGGCGCCGGCCCACGAAGACGTTCAGCTGTCTCGCGCAGTTAGCGCGGCAACTCCGAACTTCCCATCAGATACGCGTCGACCGAACGCGCGCACTGCCGCCCTTCGCGAATCGCCCACACGACGAGCGACTGCCCGCGGCGCATATCGCCAGCCGTAAACACCTTGTCGACCGACGTGTAATACGCTTTGTCGCCTTCGGTCGATGCACGCACGTTGCCGCGCGCATCCTTGTCGACGCCGAACGCTTCGAGCACCGGCGAGACCGGCTGCGTGAAGCCCATCGCGAGCAGCACGAGGTCGGCCTTCATTTCGAATTCGGAGCCCGGCACTTCCTGCATCTTGCCGTCCTTCCACTCGACGCGCGCCGCAATCAGCTTCTCGACCTTGCCGTTCTTGCCTTCGAAGCGCTTCGTCGCGACCGCCCAATCGCGCTCGCAGCCTTCCTCGTGCGACGACGACGTGCGCAGCTTGACCGGCCAGTACGGCCACACGAGCGGCTTGTTCTCTTCTTCGGGCGGCTGCGGCAACAGTTCGAACTGCGCGACGTCCTTCGCGCCATGTCGGTTCGACGTGCCGACGCAGTCCGAGCCCGTATCGCCGCCGCCGATCACGACGACGTGCTTGCCCTTCGCGAGAATCTGGTCCGCGACCTTATCGCCCGCGTTGACCTTGTTCTGCTGCGGCAAAAACTCCATCGCGTAGTGAATGCCGGCGAGCTCGCGCCCCGGCACCGGCAGATCGCGCGGCGTTTCCGAACCGCCCGCGATCACGACTGCGTCGAACTGATCCTTCAGTTCGTCGGGCGTCACCGTTTCCTTCGCGGTATTGCCGATGTGCGCGGGCAGCGCGTCCTTGCCGACGAACACATTCGCGCGGAACGTCACGCCTTCCGCTTCCATCTGACGCATGCGGCGATCGATGAGCCATTTCTCGAGCTTGAAGTCGGGAATGCCGTAGCGCAGCAGGCCGCCGATGCGATCGTTCTTTTCGAACACCGTCACATCGTGACCCGCACGCGCGAGCTGTTGCGCAACCGCGAGGCCCGCCGGGCCCGAGCCGATCACCGCGACTTTCTTGCCGGTCTTGTGTTTCGGCGGCTGCGGCGCGACCCAGCCCTCGGCCCACGCCTTGTCGATAATCGCGTGCTCGATCGACTTGATGCCGACCGGGTCGTCGTTGATGCCGAGCGTGCAGGCCGCTTCGCACGGCGCCGGGCAGATGCGGCCCGTGAACTCGGGGAAGTTGTTCGTCGAGTGCAGCACTTCGATCGCGTTCTTCCAGTCCTGGCGGAACACCAGATCGTTGAAATCCGGAATGATGTTGTTGACCGGGCAGCCGTTGTTGCAGAACGGAATACCGCAGTCCATGCAGCGCGCGCCTTGAATCTTTGCGTCTTCGTCGGTCAGTGCCGCGACGAATTCCTTGTAGTGCTTCACACGCGTGAGCGGAGCTTCGTACGCCTCGTGGCGGCGTTCGAACTCGAGAAAACCGGTTGCCTTGCCCATGTGGTTCTCTTGTCTATCCAATTCGGTGGGGATCGGCACCCGCCGTCGCATTCAAACGATGCGAGCGGCGGGTGCGCGTCTGGTTTGTTTTGCTACAGGCCTCGTGCCCTACGGCGTCGCGTCGAATCAGGCTGCGAGCACTTCCTTGCTGGCCTTCTTCGCGCCCAGTTCGCCAAGCGCACGCTTGTACTCGGTCGGGAAGACCTTCACGAACTGGCGGCGCGCCGCGTCCCAGTTCTCGAGCAGCGCTTTCGCACGCGGCGAGCCGGTGAACTGGAAGTGACGCTCGACGAGACCCTTCAGCAGCGCTTCGTCGGTCTGGCCCGCGTGCCACAGCGCCTTGTCGACCGTGCGCTCCTGCTCGACCTGCTGCAGCACCGGATCGAGCGCGACCATCGAGCGGTTGCACTTGCCCGCGAACGTGCCGTCGGGGTCGTACACATACGCGAGGCCGCCCGACATGCCGGCCGCGAAATTGCGGCCCGTCTCGCCGAGCACGACGACCGTGCCGCCCGTCATGTACTCGCAGCCGTGGTCGCCCGTGCCTTCGACGACCGCCGTCGCGCCCGAGTTACGCACGCAGAAGCGCTCGCCCGCAACGCCGCGGAAGAACGCTTCGCCTTCGATCGCGCCGTACATCACCGTGTTGCCGCAGATGATGTTTTCCTCGGACTTGCCGCGGAAGTCGTTGGTCGGACGGATGATGATGCGGCCGCCCGACAGGCCCTTGCCGACGTAGTCGTTGCCGTCGCCGACGAGATCGAGCGTCACGCCCTTGGCAAGGAACGCGCCGAAGCTCTGGCCCGCCGTGCCCTTCAACTGTATGTGCACCGTGTCGTCGGGCAGACCGTCGTGGCCGTACTTCTTCGCGATCGTGCCGGACAGCATCGCGCCGACCGTACGGTTCACGTTGCGCACCGGCTGGATGAACGACACGTGCTCGCCCTTCTCGATCGCGGCCTTGGCCTTTTCGATCAACGTGTGATCGAGCGCGCGCTCGAGGCCGTGGTCCTGCGATTCGACATGCAGACGCGCGACATCGGCCGGCACTTCCGGTTGATAGAACACGCGCGAAAAATCGAGGCCCCTCGCCTTCCAGTGCTCGATGCCCTTTTTCATGTCGAGCAGATCCGCGCGGCCGATCAGGTCGTCGAACCTGCGCAAGCCCAGTTGCGCCATGATTTCGCGCACTTCTTCGGCGACGAAGAAGAAGAAGTTCACGACGTGCTCGGGCTGGCCCTTGAACTTCGCACGCAGCACCGGATCCTGCGTCGCAACGCCGACCGGGCACGTGTTCAGATGACACTTGCGCATCATGATGCAGCCTTCGACGACGAGCGGCGCCGTCGCGAAGCCGAATTCGTCCGCGCCGAGCAGCGCGCCGATCACGACGTCGCGGCCTGTCTTCATCTGGCCGTCGGCCTGCACGCGGATCCGGCCGCGCAGACGGTTCAGCACGAGTGTTTGCTGGGTTTCGGCAAGACCGAGTTCCCACGGCGTGCCCGCGTGCTTGATCGACGACAGCGGCGATGCGCCGGTGCCGCCGTCATGGCCCGCGATCACGACGTGATCGGCCTTCGCCTTCGCCACGCCCGCCGCAACGGTGCCGACGCCGCTTTCCGACACGAGCTTCACCGACACGCTCGACGACGGATTCACGTTCTTCAGATCGTGAATCAGCTGTGCGAGGTCTTCGATCGAATAGATGTCGTGGTGCGGCGGCGGCGAAATAAGGCCGACGCCCGGCACCGAATAGCGCAGTTTGCCGATGTACTCGGACACCTTGTGACCCGGCAACTGACCGCCTTCGCCCGGCTTCGCGCCCTGCGCCATCTTGATCTGGATCTGGTCGGCCGACGCGAGATACTCGGCCGTCACGCCGAAGCGGCCCGATGCGACCTGCTTGATCTTCGAGCGCAGCGAATCGCCGTCCTTCAGCGCAATGTCGACGATCACTTCGTCGCCGATCACCGATTTCATCGTGTCGCCGTTCTTGATCGGGATGCCGCGCAGTTCGTTGCGATAGCGCTTTTCGTCCTCGCCGCCTTCGCCCGTGTTCGACTTGCCGCCGATGCGGTTCATCGCGACCGCGAGGGTCGCGTGCGCTTCGGTGGAGATCGAGCCGAGCGACATCGCGCCGGTTGCAAAACGCTTGACGATCTCCTTCGCCGGTTCGACTTCGTCGAGCGGAATCGCGCGCATCGGGTCGACCTTGAACTCGAAGAGGCCGCGGAACGTCATGTGGCGCTTCGTCTGGTCGTTGATCAGATGTGCGTATTCCTTGTACGTCTGGTACGAGTTGCTGCGCGCGGAGTGCTGCAACTTCGCGATCGCGTCGGGCGTCCACATGTGCTCTTCGCCGCGCACGCGGTACGCGTATTCGCCGCCGGCGTCGAGCATCGTCGCGAGCACGGGGTTGTCGCCGAACGCTTCGCGATGCAGACGAATCGCCTCTTCCGCCACTTCGAAGAGACCGATGCCGCCGACCTTCGACGACGTGCCCTTGAAGTACTTGAGCACGAGGTCTTCGGCGAGGCCGACCGCTTCGAAAATCTGCGCGCCCGTGTACGACATGTACGTCGAAATGCCCATCTTCGACATGACCTTCTGCAGGCCCTTGCCGACTGCTTTCGTGAAGTTGTAGATCGCCTTTTCCGCCGACAGGTCGCCCTTCAGGCCGGCCGCGAGCTGCGCGAGCGTTTCCATCGCGAGGTACGGATGCACGGCTTCGGCACCGTAACCGGCGAGCAGCGCGAAGTGGTGCGTTTCACGCGCGGAGCCCGTTTCGACGACGAGACCCGTGCTCGTGCGCAGACCTTGCGTGACGAGGTGCGTGTGAATCGCCGACGTGGCGAGCAGCGCCGGAATCGCGACGTTGTCGCGGTCGGTCTTGCGGTCCGACACGATCAGCATGTTGTAGCCGGACTTCACGGCATCGGCCGCTTCCGCGCACAGCGACGCGAGGCGCGCTTCGATGCCTTCCTTGCCCCATGCGACCGGATAGCAGATGTTCAGTTCGTACGAGCTGAATTTGCCGCCCGTGTACTGATCGATCGCGCGGATCTTCGCGATGTCCTTGAAGTCGAGCACCGGCTGCGACACTTCGAGACGCATCGGCGGGTTGATGTTGTTGGTGTCGAGCAGGTTCGGCTTCGGGCCGACGAACGACACGAGCGACATCACCATGTTTTCGCGGATCGGGTCGATCGGCGGGTTCGTCACCTGCGCGAACAGCTGCTTGAAGTAGTGGTACAGCGTTTTGTTCTTGTTCGACATCACGGCGAGCGGCGAGTCGTTGCCCATCGAGCCGACCGCTTCCTCGCCCGCTTGCGCCATCGGCGCCATCAGGAACTTGAGGTCTTCCTGCGTATAGCCGAACGCCTGCTGGCGGTCGAGCAGCGCCGCCGCCTCACGGCGCTCCGTGACGACGTCCTCGGCCTTTGCTTCGATCTCGTCGAGCTTGATGCGCACGGCGTCGATCCAGCTCTTGTAAGGCTTCGCGTTCGCGAGGTTGTCCTTCAGTTCCTTGTCGTCGATGATGCGGCCGTGTTCCATGTCGATCAGGAACATCTTGCCCGGCTGCAGACGCCACTTCTTGACGATCTTCGATTCGGGAATCGGCAGCACGCCCGCTTCCGACGCCATGATGACGAGGTCGTCGTCGGTCACGAGATAACGCGCCGGACGCAAACCGTTGCGGTCGAGCGTCGCGCCGATCTGGCGGCCGTCGGTGAACGCGATCGCGGCGGGACCGTCCCACGGCTCCATCATCGCGGCGTGGTATTCGTAGAACGCGCGGCGGTTGTCGTCCATCAGCGTGTGCTGTTCCCACGCTTCCGGAATCATCATCATCATCGCGTGGACGAGCGGATAGCCGGCCATCAGCAGCAGTTCGAGACAGTTATCGAACGACGCGGTGTCGGACTGGCCCGGATAGATGAGCGGCCACAGCTTCGGCAGGTCGTCGCCGAGCACGTGCGACGCGATCGCGCCGGTACGCGCGTTGAGCCAGTTGACGTTGCCCTTCACCGTGTTGATTTCGCCGTTGTGCGCGATGAGACGGTACGGGTGAGCAAGCTCCCATGCCGGGAACGTGTTCGTCGAGAAGCGCTGATGCACGAGCGCAAGCGCCGACACGACCCGCTCGTCCTGCAGGTCGCGATAATAAACACCGACCTGGCCCGCGAGCAGCAAGCCCTTGTAGACGATCGTGCGCGCCGACATCGACGGCACGAAATATTCCTTGCCGTGCTTGAGCTTCAGCGCCTGGATGCGGTGGCTCGCGGTCTTGCGGATCACGTATAGCTTCCGCTCGAGCGCGTCGGTCACCATGATGTCCTTGCCGCGACCGATGAAGATCTGGCGGATCAGCGGCTCGCTCGCCTTCACGGTCGGCGAGATCGGCATGTTGTGGTCGACCGGCACGTCGCGCCAGCCGAGCACGACCTGGCCTTCGGCTTTCACCGTACGCTCGAGCTCCTGCTCGCAGGCGAGACGCGACGCGTGTTCCTTCGGCAGGAAGATCATGCCGACGCCGTATTCGCCGGAAGGCGGCAGCGTGACGCCCTGCTTCGCCATCTCTTCGCGGTAATAGCCGTCCGGAATCTGGATCAGGATGCCCGCGCCGTCGCCCATCAGCGGATCGGCGCCGACCGCGCCCCGGTGATCGAGATTCTCGAGAATCTTCAAGCCCTGCTCGATGATCTCGTGGCTTTTCTTGCCCTTGATATGCGCGACGAAACCGACGCCGCATGCGTCGTGTTCGTTTTTCGGGTCGTACAGACCTTGCGCCGCGGGAACCGAGGCGTGCGCGCCTGCGCTGATCGGTTGCTGTTCGTCGTTCATGGGGGACACCGTCTGTAGGGGCCGGGCGGCCGTTAAATCGTGTGTTGCCGTTTGTGTTGTTGCTGCGTATTGCGTTGCGCTGCCGCGTGTTGCGTTGCCGGCAGCGCAGGTGAGGAGTGCCGCTGCCGCCATAGGAACCTCGGACGCGCTGCGCCCCGGCTCGCCGGAATTCGGAATATACGCGACAAATCAATGAAATAGCAAACAAAACCGTATGATAGAACCCCAATTATCACAATGGTGCATTGCTCGTTCATTTTAATAGTTCCATATCAATGCCGGGCAAAAGAAAACGGCATACGGAGATGCCGTTTGTGCTGCAAACCCTTGATGAAGAATGCCTTTTCGTTGGGCCTTTGCAGCCTTGCCAACGCCTGGCGCGTTCGGCTATTGCGACTTCACCGGCGGGTCTGCGGCGTCGCGGACTTTGCGCGGCCGGCCGCGCGGCAACGGCGACACTCGCCGGTTGGCCGCACGCGCCGCCCATTCGCGATAGGAATCGCTGCCGAGCACCCAGCCTTTGAGCGTCGCCTGCTGCAACTGGCCCGCCTCGCGTTCGTCGAGCGGCTGCTCGCACAGCTCGCGATACGCGCGCTGCCGTTCGAACGGCGTATTGCCGAGCGACCAGTACAGCGGATGGTCGGTGATGAGGCTATCGAGCGTGAGGCCGATGTGATGGCGGTAACTCGACCAGCGGTAGTCTTCGGCGGCGGCGACGAGGTGAGTGCGCACCGGCGACATTTCGACGACGCGGCTCGCGAGCAGAAAGTAGCGCTCGCCCTCGATCACCGTCGCGCGATAGCGACCTTCCCACAACGTGCCGCGCCGCGAGTAACGCCGGTTGAAGTGCGCGACGTAGCGCCGGCCGACTGCCTGCATCGCTTTCGGCAGACTCGACTCGTCGGTGGGCGTGACGAGCAGTTGCACCGCGCCTGGCATCAGCGCGTACGCATGAACCGCGAGGTGATGATCGCGTGAGGCCGCTCTCAGGCAATCGATAAAGAGTTCGTAGTCCTGGTCGTCGACAAACGCGGGCTGCTGGTCGAGTCCGCGCAGGATCACGTGTTGCGGCTGGTCAGGAACATAAAGACGTGCAAGCCGTGCCATGCTGGATTATCCATATTCGCGTTGGTACATACCCGAAGGTCCGACAGGCGCCACCGGCGCGGCGTTCCGCGCGGCGGGCCTGTGCCAGAAACCGTGCGCAGCCAAGAGTGAACGCTCTAGGCGGCGCGTATGGTTTGTTTCAAACGTAGTGTTCATAATGTGCGGGCCTTTCAGGAGGAGCACATATGAAACTAAAACAGGCCATCTCGGGGGCCACTGCAGCATGCGCACTCGCGTGCCTTGCGACCACAGCTCACGCTCAAACAGCCGGAAGCTTTTACGTCACGACAGGCTGGTTCCATCTTGCGCCTCAGTCCAGTAGTGATCCGTTGAAGGAGACAAACGTAGGGGGCACACCCGTCAACATCACGATACCGAACACGGGAGCCAAAATCAGCACTGCCGATACCGTCGGCTTCACTGCGGGCTACTTCATCACCGACCATATCGCCACCCAGTTCGACATCGGCGTTCCACCGACCTTCGATATCGATGGCACGGGACGGTTCGGACAGTTCGGCAAACTCGGTGAAGCGAAACAGTGGAGCCCTGCGCTGCTGCTCAAGTACTACTTCCTTGCGCCCCAGTCGAAGTTTCGTCCGTATATCGGTATCGGTGTAAGCCGTGTCTGGTTCACAGGCGAAAAAATCACGAACGGCGCATTCGAACAGGGTGTACTGCATGGTCCGACCACGGTGACCACGGATAGTTCGTGGGTGCCTGTGTTTAATGCGGGCTTCACATACGCGTTCACCGAACACTGGTTCGCGGGCTTCTCGATTTCGTATCTGCCGATCAGCACCACGGCAAAGCTGAACACCGCCGCGCAAACGCCGGTCGGTACGCTCAACGTGCAGTCGGAAACCAAGATTCGACTGAACCCGATCGTCACGCTCGTGAGCGTCGGCTATCGGTTTTAACCTAGGTTAGACGAGTTTTCCCCGCCTGGATAACGCCGTTGCGCGGTACGTAGCGGCGCTTTCGTTTTTACGCAATCGCACGTCGCGGTCAGACGCTTGTAACGACATTCCTGCAAGCGTTGTAAATTTGACGGCTGTGCGGCATCGCTGCTGAAAATTCTGCTGCACGGACCGTACGGCGGGTGTTTCCGGGGCGTTTGCGCCACCGCGCCCTGCCACGGCGTGCGTCGCCGCGCCGCGCTCGCCGTCAGTTCCGGACCAGGCATCGAAGTTGCGTCCTGACGGTTTTACCGCCTGAACCAGCGCGTTGTGCGACGCTTTTCCGGTACGCCCCGTTCGCGGTGCCGTTTTCCGGGCGTTCTGCTGGTCTGGCAGAGGGGACTTTCATCAAACCATCATCGACGGAGCGACCATGACTGCACTACCGAATACGCGAGATGCGATTGGCGAATCCTGGGCAACGACGGGGCGCCGTGCGCGCCGGATTGCGCGTCACAGCCGTCACGCCGCGGAAGACATTGCGAGCGAACTGCGCACGCTGATCTCGGAACTCGAGGGCACACTCGGCGACGGCACGCATGCCGACGCCGCCGCGTTGCGCAGCCAGGTGCGCAAGCGTCTCGACGACGCGCGCGAGCGCCTGAACGACACGCGCAGCGTGATGCGCGAGCGTGCTCAGGTGGCATTCAACGGCGCGGACGAATACGTACATGAAAACCCGTGGCGGACGATCGCCATGGTCGGTGCGATTGCGCTTGTGACAGGCGCCTTGATGTCGCGCGGACGCTAGGTTGTTGCGGCGGACGCGCGGCGAAGAACAGGCAGCGGGAGGACGGGCAGCGGGCTCGTTCTGAAGCGTTCGAGATGGGTCCGTTCAGGCGGGTTCGCCTGCGTCAGTCGTCGTCGACGACGAAAAGCCGCCGATACTCCTTCAGCGCGTATCGGTCGGTCATGCCCGCGATGTAATGCGCAATCAGCCTTGCCTGCGCGCCTGGATCCGTTGACTGGTAGTTCGGCGGCAGCAACCGCGCGTCGTCAGTGAACGCTTCGAAAAGGCCGGTGACGACGCGCCGCGCCTTGTTCGCCATGCGCATCACGCGATAGTGGCGATAGAGATTCTTGTACAGGAAGCGCTTGAGCACCGTCGCTTGCGCGGACACCGTTTCGCTGTGTGCAACGAGCGGCGGTGCCGCGCGCACGTCATCGAGCGATCGCGGCGCATAACGGTGCAGGTTGCGTATCGTCGTGTCGATCAGGTCGACGATCAGCGTATTGATAATGCGCCGTACCGTCTCGTGAACGAGCCGGCGCCCTTCGATTTCCGGAAAGTCGCGGCGCGCCGCATCGAAGTGCGTGCGCCACAGTTCGACTTCGGCCAACTGATCGATCGTGATGAGGCCGGAGCGCAGGCCGTCGTCGACGTCGTGGTTGTTGTATGCGATTTCGTCGGCGAGATTGGCGATCTGCGCTTCGATCGACGGCTGGCGTCCCTGCAGGAAACGCTCGCCGAGCGCGCCCAGACGGCGCGCGTTTTCGCGCGAACAGTGCTTGAGAATGCCTTCGCGCGTCTCGAAACACAGGTTGAGCCCGTTGAACGCGCCGTAGTGTTCTTCGAGTTCGTCGACGACTGCGAGGCTTTGCAGATTGTGCTCGAAGCCGCCATGTTCGCGCATGCAGCCGTTCAACGCATCCTGTCCCGCATGGCCGAATGGCGTATGACCGAGGTCGTGCGCCAGCGAGATCGCTTCGACGAGATCCTCGTTCACGCGCAGGTTACGCGCGACCGAACGTGCGATCTGCGCGACTTCAAGGCTGTGTGTGAGCCGCGTGCGAAAGAGGTCGCCTTCGTGATTGACGAACACCTGCGTTTTGTATTCGAGACGCCGGAATGCGGTCGAGTGCACGATGCGGTCGCGGTCGCGCTGGAACTCGGTACGGGCGCTCGGCGCTGCTTCCGGATGGCGACGGCCGCGAGACTGTGCGGAATGCGCGGCGTACGGCGCGAGATGAGCCTCGAGTGCGGCAACTGACGGCGGCGATGATGAGAGCGGCGGCGTGCCTCGCGCGTCGAGCACGGCAGAGGCATTGGCCTCGTTCGACGCGTCAGTCGCGCGCGGCGCCTGGGACGCTTCGAGCGGATTGTCGCTGAGTCTTTCGGTCACCTGCCTCTCCGGAACAAGGGCTCGCGCGTTCGGCGCGTTCGGCGCGTTCGGCGCGTTCGGCGCGTTCGGCGCGTTCGGCGCGTTCGGCGCTTAGACGGTCGCCGCGAGCGTCGCGTTCACTGCATCGTCGGGCGCGCGCGTGATCAGCGTCTCGCCGAAACGCTTGAGCAGGATGAACTTGATCTCGCCGGCTTCCGCTTTCTTGTCGACGCGCATCAGGTCCACATAGCGCGCGGCGCCAAGCGCCGGCGCGCGCGTCGGCAAATGTGCGGCCTTCACGAGCGCAACGAGGCGTTCGCGCGCTGCATCGTCGAGATGGCCGAGCCTTACCGACAGATCGGCCGCCATCACCATGCCGCAACCGACCGCCTCTCCGTGCAGCCATTCTCCGTAGCCCAAGCCCGCTTCGATCGCATGGCCGAACGTATGGCCAAAATTCAGAATTGCACGCAAACCGCCTTCGCGTTCGTCGGCCGCGACCACCGATGCCTTGATCTCGCACGACCGTTTGACCGCTTCGGCCAGCGCCTGCGGATCGCAGCGATTCAGCGCGTCGACATTCGCTTCGATCCAGTCGAAGAACGCGGCATCCGCGATCGCGCCCGTTTTGATCACTTCGGCGACGCCCGCGGCAAGTTCGCGCGGCGGCAGCGTGCGCAACGCGCCGATATCGGCGATCACCGCTTGCGGCTGGTAGAACGCGCCGATCATGTTCTTGCCGAGCGGATGGTTGATGCCGGTCTTGCCGCCCACCGACGAATCGACCTGCGACAGCAACGTAGTCGGCACCTGAATAAACGGCACGCCGCGCATGTAGCATGCGGCGGCAAAACCGGTCATATCGCCGATGACGCCGCCGCCGAGCGCGATCAACGTGGTTTTGCGATCGGCACGCGCGCCGAGCAGCGCATCGAAGATCTGATTCAGCGTTTCCCAGTTCTTGTGCGCTTCGCCATCGGGCAGCACGACCGTCGACACGTTCTTGCCGAGCGGCGCGAGCGCGCGACGCAACGCATCGCCATACAAGGGCTCGACAGTCGTGTTGGTGACGATCGTGACCGACGTACCCGCTATATGTGGCGCAAACAGCGCGGTCTTGCCGATCAGATCGGCGCCGATATGAATCGGGTAGGCGCGGTCGCCCAGATCGACATTGACGGTAATCATCGAAGTGCTCATGGTCACAATTATGCTGCGGGTGGTTTGCCGACGCCCGCCATCTCGAGCTGCATCAGCACCATATTGACGAGGCCGCTCACCGACGGCCGCCCGGTCTCGATCACGAAGTGCGCACATTCGCGGTAAAGCGGGTCGCGCACCTCGAAGAGCGCTTCGAGCTTCGCTTTCGGGTCTTCGGTCTGCAGCAGCGGGCGATTCTTGTCGCGCCGCGTGCGCAGCCACAAATCGTGCGGATTCGCGCGCAAATAGACGACCAGCCCGCGATTGCGCAACGCATCGCGATTCCCGGGCCGAAGGATCGCGCCGCCGCCGGTCGCGAGCACGATGCCCGCGCGGCCCGTCAGCTCTTCGATCACCTGCGCTTCGCGTTCGCGAAAGCCGGCTTCGCCTTCGAGCTCGAAAATCACCGGAATACGGGCACCTGTGCGCTCCTCGATCTCGTGGTCGGAATCGAAGAACGGACGATCGAGCCGCCTCGCCACGGCGCGGCCGACGGTCGTCTTGCCCGCTCCCATGAGCCCGACGAAGAATACATTGGCGTGTGCGTCCCGCTCTTGCAACGGTGTCCTCTTATTCAATCCGGTTGGGTTCGTGCGCAGCTTACTGGCAAAGCGGCCGGCTTGTCGAGCCTGCCGCCCGGCGCGCGCGGCGGCGCATCAATTCGTCTGTACAACGGTCGGTGTGATGAAAACCACCAGTTCGCTGCGCGCGTCCCGATGCGCGCGATGGCGAAAAAGCGCGCCTAGAACCGGTATTTTGCCCAGGACCGGCACGCGAGTCACATCGTCGCGATCGTCGGTCTCGTAGATTCCGCCGATCGACACCGTGCCGCCATCCTCGACCTGCACACGCGTTTGCACGTGTTTCGTGTTGATCGCGGGGCCAGCGGCAGTCTGCTCGCCGACGCTATCTTTCGCGACGTCGAGGTCCAGCACGACTCTGCCGTCCGGCGTGATTCGCGGTTCGACCTCGAGCTTCAGGCTCGCGCGGCGAAACTGCACGCCCGATACGCCCTGACCGACCTTCGCCTGATACGGCAATTCCGTGCCCTGCTCGACGATCGCCTTCATCCGGTCCGCGGTGACGACGCGCGGACTGGACACGATCTGCCCACGCCCTTCCGCTTCGAGCGCACTGAGCTCGATGTTGAGCAGGCGCGTGGCGCGCGCGGCGAACAGCGTCAAGCCCGCCGTTGCCGCATCGAAGCCGGAGATCGGCCGTGCCGACAGATCGTGGATCGCCCCTTCCTTGCCGGCCGTTATACCGACAGCCGAGCCGTCCTCGCTCGTGCCCGCCATCGATAGCTTGACGCCCAGATTGCGCGAAAAGCCCAGTTCGCCTTCGACGATACGCGCTTCAATCATCACCTGCCGCGTCGGCTGGTCGATCGCCTCGACCAGTTCCGCGATGTCGTCGAGACGCGCCTGCAGATCGGTGACGAAAAGCAGATTCGTGCGCGGATCGGCAATCACCGCGCCGCGCTTCGACAGCACGCGCTGGTTGCCCGAGCCGGTCAGCATCTTGCGAACCTCGTCCGCGTGCGCATAGTGCAGTTCGAACGTGCGGCTCGCGAGCGGTTCGAGATCCGCGCCGCGCGCGTGCGCTTCGAAGCGCTGCCGCTCGCGGGCCGCCAGTTCGGCAAGCGGCGCGACCCAGATCACGTTGCCGCGCTGCTCCATCGCAAGTCCGTTGACGTCGAGCAGCGTATCGAATGCGGTGCGCCACGGCACTTTGTCGAGGTGCAGCGTGACGGTAGCGCGTGCCTTGCCGCTCGCGATGATGTTCAGGCCCGTGAACTGGGCGAAAGCATTCAACACGGCGCCCAGTTCCGCTTGCCGGAAATTCAGCGAGATCGGCCGGTCGGGCGGCAGACCGTCGGCGACGGACCGGGTCGACGCAGCAGTGAGGCGCGATAGCGGCACGAGCGGCACAGGCGGGCCCTCGAGCGCGGTCTGCGAGTCTGCGGTGCGCGGCAGTTCCACGCGTGGCGTCGACGCGCCGTTTGCGGCGATGCTTCGCGTTGCGGCCTCGTCCTCGTACGCATCGGCCGATGCATCGCCAGATGAATCGGCTTGTGCAGATTCATCGCTCGCAAAGTTTCGGTTAAACGGATTACGGACATCGTCGAAAGCAAGTTGCGGCAGCGGCGGTACACGGGCCGGTGCAATCGCCTCGTTAAGCGGCAGCGACTCAGGCAGCGACTCAGGCAACGGCGGCAACGACGGCAACGGCGGCAACGACGCATACGCGATCGAACTCGCCATCGCGACCGACACGAGCATGGACCTCACGCAATATCCGGCTTTCATTGCACCGCTTCCTCGAACGTCAAACGGTGTTCGCTTCCATCGCGCGCGGCCAGCGTAATGCCGAACCCGTCGACGCGCGCGACGCTGTCAGCGCCGACACGCTGCCCGGCCTCGAGCGTTACTTCGCCATCGGGCGTCTCGACGAGCCCGAGCCCACGCGCGAGATCGTAAAGGAGGCCGACAAGGCGCAAACCGGCCGTGTCCGAATGGGGCATGCGCGCGTCGGACTGCAAAGGACGCGCGAAAGGGTCGTAAAAAACGATATCTTCATCGTCACCGTTCGTCAGGTCTTCGTTCAGATTTTCGGGCTGATCGGACGGACGAAGCGCATCGAACACGTTGAGCGTCGTGCTGACCGACAACAGGCCGCCCCCCGCATCGCCGGTCTGCCTGACGAGCAGCTCTCCGGGCACGATCAGCACCGGTAAGCTCGGCAGCGCGCGCATGAAGGCCAGCAATTGCGAGAAACTCGCAAGCGCCGTCATGCGCAGCGGACGCATCGCATCGACGCCGGCCCCCGTTACCGCACCGGGTTCGAGCGCGAGCAACGTGATGCTGCCGCGCGCCGCCAGTTGCGACACGATGCGCACGTCGTCTGTCGAAGCCCCGCTTTCCGACGCCCGCGTCGGACTCGCAAGGCTTTCTGCGCCGGCGGATGCACGCAGGGCTGGCAGTTCGCTGACAGCACGCTGTGCGCCGTAAAGGCGCCGTTGCGTCTCGTCAGCAAGTGCACGCATCGCTTGCACGCCTGTGAAGTCCGCCGCCATCCACGCGTTCGCGCCAGTCGCAAATGTCGCGATTGCAATCAGACTCGCGGGCAGAAACCGGAACAGCAACGGACTTCGCGCACGCCACCTTCGCAGCGATGCGATCAGCGCAAAAGAACCGTCTGCCCGATGCTGTTGCGTTTTTGCCCGTTTGATCGGGCCGAGGCGGCCCGTAAGCGTCGTACTCATTTCAAACCTCGCATGTGAGCGCCTCGTTCCGGACGCGCTGCGGCAGGCGCAACACTGCGCACCGTCGGTTCACGCGTACCTTCCCATTCGAGGCGCGCCGAAAATTCGACTGCGCCACTCGCGTTTTGTCCGGCGCCGTGCATCGGTGCCGTCGCGCGGCGCTGGTCCTTGACGTCGGCGTTCTTCACCCCGCGTATCGCGGCAAGACGTTTCACCCACGACGCCGGTGCCGCATGATCGCGTGCACTCGCAAGCAGATCCGTCTCGTGCTCACGCTGGCGCAACTGCTGCAAACTCACCTTGTCATCGGACTCGCTGCTTAACGCGTCAAGCAGCGATAGCAGATGCACAAGCGGTTTCGAGTGCATCGCCGCGTGCGCCGCGCGCATACGCGCTTCCTCGGCGGCGCGCGCGAGACGCTTGTGTTCGGCCAGCGGCGCCGACAGTTGCGCGAGCGAGCGCTCGAACGATGCACGCTCGGCATCGAGCCGCACACGTTCGACGGTCTGCCAGGCCGCCAGTATCAGCACTGCCACGCATCCCGCGGCGATCCCCGCGAACACTTCGACGATACGGCGCCGCCGTTCGCGGCGCGCGGCGAGTTGCCGATGCGGCAGCAGATTGAATCCGCCTGTCCGCACCGGCCGCACACGCTGCGACGGCGCAACGCCGGCACGCAACGTGAGCCGCTTCATTCGTACACGCCGCGCACGGCGAGCCCGAACGCCACCGCGGATGCGGGATCGTGCAGCAGATCGGTTTCGAACGGGACGGCGACCTGGCCCAGCAGTGTGCATTCGAACGGAAACACCATGCAGCCGAGTACGTCGCCGATATCGGCAAGCGACATCGAGACACCGTCGAGCAGATCGACATCGCCTGCCACGAACACCGTCGAAAGCCGGGCGCCCTCGCCGAGGTCGCGCAGTGCATCGGCGAGACAGCCGTGCTCGGGCGACGGATAGTGCATCGAGGTCACGACCGTGTCGTCGGCAAGGCGCCAGCCATAGACGCCGTCGCCTGCGACCCAGAGGGCTGCGTATTCGTCGCCTGGCTCCAGTTCCTGCTTCGCCGAATAGCGCATCGCGCGCAGCGCCGCATGCGGTTCGCCGTCGATCGCGGTCAGCGAGATGCCGGCAATCGCCGCGCATTCGATGCGCGCCTCGAGATGCTGCCTCGCGGTGGCGGCAATCGTTACTTCGCCGCCTCGCAGCGCCGACCGGTCCACATACCAGTCGACTGCGAGCGCGTGCCGCTCGACGCCGGCGATGCGTTCGATCTCGATCAGCACAGCGGGCTCGAGTGCGCTCAGCATGTCGCCTTCCGCGTATTCGGCGACCGGCCTGCGCGAGCGCGTGCGCCGCATGGTCGGCGCAAGCTGTTGAAGCTGCTCGAGCGGCACGCTTGCCGTCAGCGTGGCCGATCCCGGAATCGCCATTGCACATCGCAGCGAAAGCAGGATGTGTTCGGACGGCATGCAGTCGAACACATCGAAGAGCGCCTGTGCGACCGCCGGCCGATCGACGATCTCGGCGCCCGCCATCGCACCGGATCGCACCGGCATCGACGCGACACAATCGATACGCAGCGGCCCATTGCCGCATATGCTCCGACTCAGCACGACGAGCCGCACCGTTTGCGGACCCAGGTCGATGCCAGCCGCGAACCGGCGCACCGCCATTTCCAACGAAGTTTTCAACGCCATCTTGCCTCCCTTTTACCAACCCGCGGACAACCCATTCGAACGCGGACAACGGAGAGGATTGTGTCGAGACTGTTTCGTCTGTGAAATTCGGCCGAATGGCTAACGCGCGCACAACGACTGCCCGCTCGTGCGCTGAGGGACTACAGTGATGTCATTCCGCGATGCCGTTCGCAACGCCGTTCCAGCGCCGCAACGTAAGCTCACCGAAAGCTGATGGTGCGCGCGGCTATAATCGCGGGACTGGTTTCTGGTGGTCATATGCAACAAACTTCGAATCCGTCTTCTCCGCCTCCGGCGCCTCGCAAACGCAAGCGTCCGTTGTGGCTCACGCTCATCTTCGGTTTCGTAGGCCTTATCTTCGCCGGCATCCTGTGTGTCGCGCTCGTGCTCGGCTATGCGCTCGTCGTTGCCACGCCGAATCTGCCTTCGCTCGAGGCACTCACCGACTATCAACCGAAAGTGCCGCTGCGCATCTATACGGCCGACCATGTGCTGATCGGCGAGTTCGGCGAGGAGCGGCGCGACATCGTGCACATCCGCGATGTACCGGACAACCTCAAGAAGGCGGTGCTCGCCATCGAGGACGCGCGCTTCTACGATCACGGCGGCGTCGATCTGACCGGCATCGCGCGCGCGGGCTTCGTCGCGCTGACAAATGGGCACGCCACACAGGGGGCGAGCACGATCACGATGCAGGTTGCGCGCAACTTTTTTCTGTCGAGCGAGAAGACCTATACGCGCAAGGTTTACGAGATGCTGCTCGCGTACAAGATCGAGTCGAAGCTCTCGAAAGATCAGATTCTCGAGGTGTACATGAATCAGATCTATCTCGGGCAGCGCGCGTACGGCTTTGCGAGCGCCGCGCGCGTGTATTTCGGCAAGGACCTCAAGGACCTCACGCTTGCCGAATGCGCGATGCTGGCGGGGCTGCCGAAGGCGCCTTCCGCGTATAACCCGGTCGTCAATCCGAAACGCGCGAAGGTGCGTCAGGAGTACATCCTGCAGCGCATGCTCGAGTTGCACTACATCACGCAGCAGCAGTTCGACGACGCGGCGCGCCAGCCTTTGGTCGTGAAGGGCGCCGGCAAGGAATTCAGCGTGCACGCGGAGTACGTGGCCGAAATGGTCCGCCAGATGATGTACGCGCAGTACCGCGAGGAGGCCTACACGCGTGGGCTCAATGTGGTCACGACGATCGACTCGGCCGATCAGGACGTCGCCTATCGCGCGCTGCGCAAAGGTTTGATGGACTACGAACGCCGGCATGGCTATCGCGGCCCGGAAGCGTTCATCGATCTGCCGGCCGACGCCGACGACCGCGAACAGGCCATCGACGACGCGCTGCTCGAACATCCGGACAACGGCGACATCTACGCCGCGGTCGTCACCGCGGCGAATCCTAAGCAGGTGCAAGCCACATTGATCGGCGGCAACTCGGTGACGATCACCGCGAGCGGGCTCCGTTATGCGGCCTCCGCCCTCAGCGCGCGTGCGCAGCCGAATCAGCGGATCCGGCCCGGCGCGATCGTGCGCGTCGTCAAGAATGACGACGGCGACTGGTCGATCACGCAGTTGCCGCAGGTCGAAGGCGCGTTTATCTCGATCGTGCCGCAGTACGGCGCGATCCGCGCGCTGATCGGCGGCTTCGATTTCAACAAGAACAAGTTCAACCACGTCACCCAGGCGTGGCGGCAACCGGGTTCGAGCTTCAAGCCGTTCATCTATTCGGCGTCGCTCGAAAAGGGCCTCGGGCCCGCCACGGTAATCAACGACGCGCCGCTCTTTTTCAGCGCCGCCGAAACGGGCGGTCAGGCGTGGGAGCCAAAAAACTACGGCGGCGGCTTCGACGGTCCGATGACGATGCGCACCGCGCTGCAGAAGTCGAAGAACCTCGTGTCGATCCGCATTCTGAATCAGATCGGCACGAAGTACGCGCAGCGCTACATCACGCAATTCGGCTTCGACGCCGATCGTCATCCGGCGTATCTGCCGATGGCGCTCGGCGCGGGCCTCGTCACGCCGCTGCAGATGGCAGCCGCTTACTCGGTGTTCGCAAACGGCGGCTATCGCGTCAATCCGTATCTGATCGCGGAGGTGACCGACCAGCGCGGCGTCGTGGTTGCCCATGCGCAGCCGCTCGTCGCCGGGCAAAGCGCGCCGCATGCGATCGAACCGAGCAACGCGTATGTGATGAACAGCCTGCTGCAAAGCGTCGCACAGCGAGGCACGGGTGCGAAATCGAACGTGCTGAAGCGCACCGACCTCGGGGGCAAGACCGGCACGACCAACGATTCACGCGACGCGTGGTTCGCCGGCTACCAGCACACGCTGACCGCCATCGCCTGGATCGGTTACGACAACCCGCGCAGCCTCGGCGACAAGGAGACCGGCGGCGGGCTCGCGCTGCCGGTATGGATCGAATACATGGCGCGCGCGCTCAAAGGCGTGCCCGAATACAAGATGCCGATGCCCGGCGGCGTCACGACGATCGGCGACGAGTTGTATCTCGACGGATTTACGCCGGGCAATGGCTTTATCGCGTCGGTCGGCGTCCCGCAAGCGCCCGCCGACGAGGTCGCAAGCGGGACCGAGGGCGCCGCGCCGCAGCAGGTCGGGGAGCAGGAGAAGCAGGACATCATGAACCTGTTCCGCGGGCACTAGCGGCACACTAAGGGCACACTAAGGGCACACTAAGGGCACACTAAGCGAGCACTAAGGGCGCACTGAGGGCACCCTTAGTGCGCCCTTACACAACCCGGCGAGAGCAAGTCCACGTACCGCGTTCCACCTGCGAAGCAACGCCTGGGCCGAGGCAGGTCACACAACGCAAGTCAAGCAGGGCAGGTCAAGGCGTGATTTGCACCGGCTCGCCCGCTTGCTGCGTCGCGTAGTCGGAAAGCGCCGTAAAGAATTCGGTGCCGTTGCGCGTATCGCGCCATGCGCCGTCGACGAAGCGGAAGTGGTAACCGCCCGACTTCGCCGCGATCCAGATTTCCTGCATTGGCGGCTGCAGGTTCACGATGATCTTCGTCCCGTTCTCGAATTCGAGCGTCAGAACATTGCCGCTGCGCTCGAACTCGATATCGGCGTCGGTGTAGTCGAGTGCGCGCTCGACGGCGGCCAGCACAGCTTCTGCACGAGCCAGGTAATCACTATCGGACATGCTAAACTCCAGCGGATTCGTTACACAGGGACAGTCATGCGAGCCGTTTTCCGGATGAGCGCGATTGTAGCGGCTTTGTCCATTCTCGCAGCCGTCGCGCTTTCCGGCTGCGGGCAACGCGGCGCGCTCTATCTGCCTACCGTACCGCCGTTGCCGCCAAAGCCGCAGGAACAGACGCAACCGCCATCGCCAGACGAGGTGAAACCGACGCCGGAAACGGCGTCGGCAGACATGCCGGACACCGCCGGCGAACCGTTGTCGCTGTCGCCTGACGAAGCAATGCAGATGCCCGCGAGCGGCACTGCGGCGCCGCAGCCGCAGCCGCAGCGTCCCGCATCGGGTGCTGCGCAGGCGCAATAAGACCCTCGCTTGCCGAGACTTCAAAACCTCACCAAGACTTTCGCATGACTCGATCAGCCTTCGCCTATGTCGACGGCGTGCTGCACGCCGAAGGCGTGTCGGCCGTGTCGCTTGCCGAGCGGTTCAGCACACCGCTCTACGTCTACTCGCGGGCGGCGCTGACCGCCGCATGGCAAGCGTATGCATGCGCATGCGCGGGCCGCCGGGCAAGCGTGCATGTCGCCGTGAAAGCGAACAGCAATCTCGCGGTGCTCAACGTGTTCGCTCGCATGAACGCGGGCTTCGACATCGTGTCCGGCGGCGAGCTCGCCCGTGTGCTGGCTGCCGGCGGCAAGGCCGAAAATACCGTGTTTTCGGGCGTTGGAAAGACCGCTTCGGAAATGCGCGAGGCCCTCGCGGCAGGCGTGAAGTGTTTCAACGTCGAGTCGATTCCCGAACTCGATCGCCTCAACGAAGTGACGGGCGCGATGGGCAAACGGGCGCCGGTGTCGCTGCGCGTGAATCCCGACGTCGACGCAAAAACGCATCCGTACATATCGACGGGTCTGAAGGCGAACAAGTTCGGCGTCGCGTTCGACGACGCGCGCGAGACCTATCGCGCAGCCGCGGCGATGCGGCACCTCGAGGTCGTCGGCATCGATTGCCATATCGGTTCGCAGATCACAGAAGTCGCGCCGTATCTCGATGCGATCGACCGTCTGCTCGAACTCGTCGAACAGATCGAAGCCGATGGTGCGACGATTCGCCATATCGACGTCGGCGGCGGCCTCGGCATCACCTACGACGATGAAACACCGCCCGATATCGGCGTGTTCGTCAGCACCGTGCTCGACCGCATCGACGCGCGCGGACACGGGCAACGCGAGGTGTATTTCGAGCCGGGGCGTTCGCTTGTCGGCAACGCCGGCATCCTGTTGACCCAGGTCGAATTCCTGAAGCCCGGTGTCGAAAAGAACTTTGTCATCGTCGACGCCGCGATGAACGACCTCGCGCGCCCCGCGATGTACGAGGCTTATCACGCAATCGAACCGGTCGTCGTGCGTGATGCGCCCAAGCACGTTTACGACGTCGTGGGCCCGGTCTGCGAAAGCGGCGACTGGCTCGGCCGCGAACGCGAGCTGGCCGTGGCACCCGGCGATCTGCTCGCGATCCGCTCGGCAGGCGCGTACGGCTTCGTGATGAGTTCGAACTACAACACGCGCCCGCGCGCCGCTGAAGTGATGGTGGACGGCGACAAGGTGCACGTCGTTCGCGCGCGCGAAGACGTCAGGCAGTTGTTTGCTGGCGAATCGCTGCTGCCGGACTAACGTAGCAAAATCTCGACAAGGCGCTGACCGCGGCAACGCGACGATCAGCGCGGCACCGCATCTCGCCGCGCAGCATTTCGTCGCGCTACAAGGTCACGCACCCACACGATCAGCCGCCATCCAAGCAGCGCAATCACGATCGCGCCGTAGATCTTCGGCAAGATCAGATCGTGCTTGCCGGCCTTCATCCACCAGAAGTGCAGGATCGCGAGTGCAGCGATCACGTAGATCGCGCGATGCAGCACCTGCCAGCGGCGGCCGAGCCTGCGCACCATCGCTTTCGGCGATGTGACAGCAAGCGGAATCAGCAGCACGAACGCGGCAAATCCGACCGTGATGAACGGACGCTTGCCGACGTCCTTCAGAATCTCCGCGACGTCGAACCACTTATCGAACCAGAAGTACGTCGTAAAGTGCAGCGCGCCATAGAAGAACGCGTAGAGCCCAAGCATGCGGCGAAACCGCAGTAACGGGTTGATGCCGGTCAGCTTGCGCAGCGGCGTGACAGCAAGCGTGATGCAGAGAAACACGAGCGTCCAGAGCCCGGTCGAGCGCGTGATGAACTCGATCGGATTCGCGCCCAGCTGACCGGTAAAGCCGAACAGCACGAGCCGTCCAAGCGGATAGAGACACGCGATAAATGCCGCGATCTTTGCCGGTACGACCCAGCGCGCGTTTCCCGCCGCGGCGCGCTTCTTTTTCGAGCCGGCTACGCTCGCGCCGCTCGCGGCAGACATCGCTGCACGCGGCACATTGCGCCCGGACGATACCGTTTGCGTCTCGGTGACCATCTGCGTCTCCCTCCGCGCTCAAAAGTTCTTTTTCAGGTCCATGCCCTGATACATCGACGCGACGAAATCGCCATAACCGTTGAACATCAGGGTCTTGCGCTTCGGCGTGAAGAAGCCGTCCTCGCCGATGCGGCGCTCGGTCGCCTGGCTCCAGCGCGGATGGTCGACGTTCGGGTTCACGTTCGAATAAAAGCCATACTCGTTCGGCGCATACGTGTTCCAGCTCGTCGGCGGCTGCTTGTCGACGAAGCGGATCTTGACCAGCGATTTGGCGCTCTTGAAGCCGTATTTCCACGGCACGACGATGCGCACCGGCGCGCCGTTCTGGTTCGGCAGCACCTGGCCGTACAAGCCCATGGTCAGCAGTGTGAGCGGATTCATCGCCTCGTCCATCCGCAGGCCTTCGGAATAGGGCCAATTAAGAATCGGGTCCGACAGTCCCGGCATCTGCGACGGATCGTCGAGCGTGATGAACTGCACGTACTTCGCGTTGCCGGTCGGCTGCGCGCGCTTGATCAGCTCCGCCAGCGGCACGCCGATCCACGGAATCACCATCGACCAGCCCTCGACGCAGCGATGCCGATACACGCGCTCTTCAAGCGGTGCGAGCTTCAGCAGTTCGTCGATGTCGTAGACCTTCGGGTTCTTGATCTCGCCTTCCACGCTGACCTTCCACGGCCGCGGCCGCAGCGTGCCGGCGTGATGCGCGGGGTCCGACTTGTCGGTGCCGAACTCGTAGAAATTGTTGTAAGTCGTAACGTCCTGAAACGGCGTCGGCTTGTCGACCACAACGAATTTCGGGTTCGTGCCGGCCGCGAGCTTCTGCGCCTTCGCATCGGGCGACGCGAAGGCCGCATGCGCCTCCTCGTGTACGCCCGCGCCGATCAGCCCGCCCAAGGCTGCGGCGCCCGCTGCCTGCAGCACGCGCCGCCTGTTCTCGAAGATCCGCTGCGGGGTGATCTCGCTGCGCGGAATGTCGTCGCCAGCCAGTCGCGACGTGTCGGTACGCTTGATCCACATGTTACTGCTCCTCGCGCGCCGCGTCGGGCGTGCCATTTCATCATCCGGTATACGGCGGAGGTTTCAGTCCGAAGTTTCGTTCGGAATTCCGTCATCTACTACTCCTGTTGTAGCAAACGAAAGTAATTCGGAAATCATCCCGCGCCACCATAAAAAAACCGCCGGTGCATCGCACACGGCGGTTATTAGTCGGTTCCTGGGCGCGGATATTACAGCTTTCCGTAACTATGCAGCCCGGAAAGGAACATATTGACGCCGAGGAACGCGAAGGTCGTGACGAGCAGGCCCGTCAGCGCCCACCAGGCGGCAACCGCGCCGCGCAGGCCTTTCATCAGGCGCATATGCAGCCACGCGGCGTAATTGAGCCATACGATCAGCGCCCACGTCTCCTTCGGATCCCAGCTCCAGTAGCCGCCCCACGCTTCGGCGGCCCACAGCGCACCGAGAATCGTCGCGACCGTAAAGAACGCGAAGCCGACCGCGATCGACTTGTACATCACGTCGTCGAGCACATCGAGCGTGGGCAGGCGATCGGAGAGCACGCCGCGCTCCTTCATCAGATAGGCGACACCGACCATCGCGGACAGCGCAAAGCTGCCGTAACCGATAAAGTTCGCCGGCACGTGGATCTTCATCCACCAGCTCTGCAGCGCGGGCACGAGCGGCTGGATCTGCTGCGCATCGCGTGAAATCGAGTACCACATGAGAAAGCCGACCGCCGCGCTGATCACGAGCAGCACGAACGCGCCGAGCGCACGCGTGTTGTAGTGCGTTTCGTAATACAGATAGAAGAGCGCCGTAATCAGACTGAACAGCACGAACACTTCATAGAGGTTCGAGATCGGAATATGGCCGACGTCGGCGCCGATCAGGTACGACTCGTACCAGCGCACCATCAGGCCGGTGAAGCCCATCAGCACGGCCGCCCAGGTCATTTTCGAGCCGATCGCGGCACCCGAGGCGGAACGCGAGAGCAGGCCGATCCAGTAGAACAGCGTGGCGAACACGAAGAGCGCGCTCATCCAGAGGATGGCCGACTGGCTCGACAGGAAATACTTGAGGAAGAACGCCTGATCGGCACGCGACAGGTCGCCGTGATAGATGCCGATGGCCGAGAGCGAGAGCGCCGCGATGGCGATCATGAGCGGCCGCACGGGCTTCCAGCGCCAGCCGAGCACGACGAACACCGGCACCGCGCAGACGAGCACCAGTTTGTCGTAGTAGTTCATGAACGCGTGGTAGCGCGACAGCGCAAACCCCGCGCCGCCGACGAGCGCCAGCGCGAACAGCCAGTCGAATGGCGTCAGCCGCTTCAGGAAGGGACGATCGTCGAGCAGGCCGGAATGCGATGTGATCGCGCCAGCACGCCGCTGCTTGGGTGTGGAAGAGGAAACTTGGGTCAAGTCCATGATCTTACCGGGTCGAATCTTGTGGGTCGGGTTGTATGCCACGCTCCGTTTAAGCCGCGTGGCTGCCACCGCCGGACGCAGCGGACGCTACCGATTCGTCGACCGGCCTGGCGCCAAGCGCAGTGCCGACCGCGTCGCGCGTCTCTTTGAACTCCTTGTCGAAGTCGAATGTCTTGCGAGCACTCGACATCGCCATCACGACGTTGACGCCATGATCCGAATCTTTGAGCCAGAACCAAAGCCGCCGTTCACGCACGTAGAACATCGAGAAGATGCCCAGCACGAGAAGCAGGCTGCCAAGATACACGACTTTTTTACCCGGCGCGCGCGTCAACTGAAATACCGAAGCTTGCACCTGCTTGAAGGAATCGAGCTGCAGAAAAACCGGCGATCCGTACAAAAAGCTGTCGGAAATTGCGTTGATGGAGTTCTGCACGAAACGGCTCGACGCGTCGCCGGGCTGTACCGGCGCCTCGCCGGCCTGCGCGCGCGCGATTTGCCAAACGTCCCACATCGAGCCCTCGAGCATGCGCAGCAACAATCCTGCCGCCTTTTCCTGCTCCGCTTTCGGCACCGAATGGTCGATGAACATCGCGATGGCCTGGAAACCGCCGGGGCCGTTCGCCTCGCTGCCCGTCTGGCCATGCGCCTGGCCGTTCGGCTGGGCGTTCGCCGGAGCGGCGAGACTGCTGTCGGCGCCCGCAAAGAGGGTCAGGACACGCGCCGCACTTTCCTCGAGATGCTGCTGCAACTCCGGTTCCGCGTTCGGCACCGAGCGCTGCGCAAAACGACGCGCGGCTTCAGCGCGCGTCGCCGGATTTTCGAGCGCCGCACGAAGGTTCATCCATTCCTTGACCGTGCCGCCTTCGTCGGCCGGGATGCGCAGATAGCGGAACGGATCGTCCGGATTCGTGCGCATGCCGGCGAGGAACACACGGTCGCCGCCGACCTCGACAGGCAGCATGTAGTTGTTGTACTCGCGCGCCTGACCGTTCTTGTCGCGCACCTTGTACTGCACCGACGGGCCGACGTTATGGAGATCGACCGGCTTCGACGTCTTGGCGCCGGAACCGAGGCGCTCGTCGAATGCCTGCTTCAGCGTTTCGTGCTGCGCGACGCCGCGCGCGTCCGTCTGGCCGTTGCCGTTCGTGATGTTTTCGACGTTGATCGCGCGGAAATCGGCGAATTCGACCGTTTGACCATCCGAGCCCGGAATCGCGTTCGTCAGCGGTGTCGAGTTGCCGATCGTGCCGTCGAACGGAACCGGCTTCGCACTTGCGCCCGTCATCGGGAAGGCGGTCATCTTCATCTCGGAGCCGCCGTCCTGGAAGCTCGATTGATAGATCGACACGCCGTCGTACTCGAATGGCTTGTTCACTTCGACACGCGCGGGAATCTGCTTGCCGGTCTTGTGATCGATAACAACGATGTCGCTTGCGAAGAGCTTGGGCATCCCCGTCGAGTAGTAGTCGACGATGAACTTGTTCAGCTGGATCGAGAACGGCAGGTCCTGAATCAGCGAGCCGTTCGGCTGGTTCAGGATCGCGGTCGACACATGCTGCCCTTCGGGCACCCATGCATAGCCGCGGAACGTCGGATTCGATTGCGACAGCCGATGCTCAGGCGGAATCTCGTTGATGACCGTGTTGCTGTTGATCGGCGTCTTGTCGAAGAGCCACATCTGCAGCCTGATCGGCAGATTGCTGTCGAGCAGGCCACCAATGCAGATGATGACAATTGCAAGGTGTGCCGAGATATAGCCGAGCTTCGTCAGCGCGCCGCGCTTCGCGGCGATCAGCGTCGCCCCTTCGGACTCGCGCGTAACGAACCGGTAGCCGAGCTTGCCCGACAGTTGCGTGAGCGTCGTGACGGCTTGCGCGCGCGTCTGCGTCACGGCGAACTCGCCTTTGTGGTGAAACGCGCGCAGGCTCGCTTCGCGTACCTTGTCCTTCCAGCTCTTCGTGTCGGCGAGCATCTTCGGCGCGTTGCGGATCACGCACAGCGACACCGACGCGATCAGAAAGCCGAGGATCAGCATGAACCACCACGCGCTGTAAACGGTGTAGAGGCTCAGCGACCGGAAGATGTCCGCCCAGAACGGGCCGAACTGATTGACGTAATTCGGATACGGGTCGTCTTGCGTGAGGACCGTGCCGATGATGCTCGCGATCGCGAGAATCACCAGCATCGCGATTGCAAAGCGCATCGAACTGAGCAACTCGATGACGTCGCGCGCGACTCGCTGGCGCGATTTCGACTGCAGACCCGATGTGGTAACGCTCATTCAAACTCCAACTGAACAGCAAAAAAGGGTGCAGGGCCATCGCATCGTGGCGACGCCCTCACCCTTTTCTTGTTTTTTTGCCGGCTGATGCGGCGTGTCACCGCGGCTTCATGTACCGCTTCACGTACCGTTTCGCTACACAACTGCAGCGCACCTCGAAACGGGCTCGAGATTCGACTCGCCCCGCAGTCGCCGCGCAACGCGACTTGCGCGCGGACGCTAGCTTAATGCAAACCGGCCATGTAATCAGCGACCGCCTTGATCTCGCTATCGGACAGACGCTGCGCAATCTGATGCATTGCCTCGTTGTTGTTGCGCGCGCCAGGCCCTTGCTGGAACGCCGTCAACTGCGCAACAAGGTAGTCGGACCACTGCCCCGATACGCGCGGATACTGCGACGGAATGCCCTGGCCTGTCGGCCCGTGGCAGCTTGCGCAAGCAGGCACGCCCTTGTCCGCAATGCCGGCCCGATAAATCTTCTGTCCGAGCGGCACCGTGTTCTTGTTGTGCGCGTAACCGGGCTTCGGCGCTTGCGTCGCGAAATACGCCGCGACGTTCACCATGTCCTGATCCGACAACGCGCCTGCAATGCCTGCCATGATCGGATTGTTACGCGCGGGCTGCTTCGCGCCCGGTTGCGTTTTGAAATCCTTGAGCTGTTTGACGAGGTATTCGGGATGCTGCCCGGCGAGCTTCGGATACGCGCCGCCCGCGCTGTTGCCATCTGCACCGTGACACGAAGCGCAAACCTGCGCTGCGATTGCCTGCCCCCGATTCAAATCCGGCTTCGACTGATCCGCCGCTTTTGCCTGTACCGCCAAACCTGAAAGACCTACTGCTGTGTGAAGCACCACCAGAATCCTGCCCAGTCGATTCATTCGCACACCCTGTTTCGTCTTGTGGGAATTAGAGGTTCTGCAAAATACGACGGCGACCGAATTACCTGATTGAATTACCTCGCAACCCCAGTTACGTATTGAGCGCGCGCCCTGATGACACCTTGATCCACGCGACACTCCACAGGTTTTCAGTAAACCATCGTATTGTACAATAACTCGCTAATCGCCAAGACGCCAGTCGGGCTTGCCCCGGCGGCTATCGCGCCCGCTTCTGTTGCGCGTTTGCGGTCTGCGTTTGCGGTCTGCATTTGCATCCCGTGTCTGCGCCCAGTTTGTGCGCCCAGTTTCTTCGCCCCTTTGCTGCATCCCGTCCCCGGTCTCCTCCATGCCCTTTCTGCTCCACCAGGCCCGCTTTTTCACCACTGTCAATCATTTACGCGATCTGCCGCCCACCGCGCAGCCTGAGATTGCGTTTGCCGGGAGATCGAACGCGGGCAAATCCACGGCGATCAATGTGCTATGCAATCAGAAGAGGCTCGCGTTCGCGAGTAAGACGCCGGGACGCACGCAGCACATCAATTACTTTTCGGTGGGGCCGGCCGAGGAGCCCGTCGCGCATCTGGTCGACCTGCCGGGCTATGGCTACGCCGAGGTGCCGGGTGCGGCAAAAGCCCATTGGGAAGCGTTGCTGTCGACTTACTTGCAAACGCGCGCGCAATTACGCGGGATGATCCTGATGATGGATTCGCGGCGACCGCTCACCGAACTCGACCGGCGGATGATCGAGTGGTTTGCCCCGACCGGCAAGCCGATTCATACATTGCTGACCAAATGCGACAAATTGACGCGCCAGGAAAGCACCAACGCGTTGCGCACGACAAAGAAGGGCTTCGCCGACTACCGCGCGGCCGGCTATCAGGGCGAACTCACGGCACAACTTTTTTCGGCGCTCAAACGAACGGGCCTCGAAGAGGCGCACGAACTGATCGAAAGCTGGATTGCGCCTGATGCCGTGGACGATTCCGCAGCGAATCCGACGGGCGAACCGTGACGTAGCGGGCTTAAGCGGCGGCGCTGCAGCGCGGGGCCATCGCGTAATAGCGTGGTCGCCCCCGTCGATCACTGCGCTGCGGCGTTCTGCGCACACTCCTGGGAACCATGGCGATCAGCGGCAAGCGCGCACAACGCGCGAGTTCCGTCGACCATAAAAAAACCCGCCGCATGTAGACGGCGGGCTAAACAGCCTAATCGAATAACGACAGGCACCCGCTCAGGGAGGAGAAGCGGGGAGGTCGGCGCAGCGCGCCTTGCTCGATCGGTATGATATACCATTGTCTCAAAAAGTTTCTGGCACCCAGACGCCGTCCGTTTCACATTCGCACGAGTTTCGATATGAGTTTTTACCCGCATCACCGTCCGCGCCGCATGCGCCGCGACGAATTTTCGCGCCGCATGATGCGCGAGAACGTTCTCACCACTAATGACCTGATCTATCCCGTGTTCGTCATCGAGGGCAACAACGTGCGGCAAGCGGTGCCGTCGATGCCCGGCGTCGAGCGCGTATCGGTCGATCTGTTGATGGGCGTGGCCGAGCAGTGCGTCGAACTGGGCGTGCCCGTGTTGTCGCTGTTTCCGGTCATCGAACCGTCGCTGAAGACGCCGGATGGCCACGAGGCCACGAATCCCGCCGGTCTGGTTCCGCGCGCAGTGCGCGAACTGAAGAAGCGCTTCCCCGAGCTCGGCGTGCTAACTGACGTTGCACTCGATCCTTACACGAGCCACGGCCAGGACGGCGTGCTCGACGAGTCCGGTTACGTGATCAACGATGCGACGGTCGAGATCCTGATCGAGCAGGCGAAGGCGCAGGCTGAAGCCGGCGTCGACATCGTCGCGCCATCGGACATGATGGACGGCCGCATCGGCGCGATTCGCGAGATGCTCGAGAGCGAAGAGCATATTCATACGCGGATCATGGCGTATTCGGCAAAATTCGCGTCGGCCTTTTATGGTCCGTTTCGCGATGCAGTCGGTTCCGCGGCAAATCTCGGCAAGAGCAACAAGATGACGTATCAGCTCGATCCGTCCAATTCAGACGAGGCGATGCGAGAGATCCGTGCCGACATCGACGAAGGCGCGGACATGGTGATGGTCAAGCCCGGCATGCCCTACCTCGATATCGTGCGCCGCGTACGCGACGAGTTTCATTTCCCGACGTACGTGTACCAGGTGAGCGGCGAGTATGCGATGTTGAAGGCGGCCGCGCAAAACGGCTGGCTCGACCACGACAAGGTGATGATGGAGTCGCTGCTCGCATTCAAGCGCGCCGGTGCGAACGGCGTGTTGACGTACTTTGCGCTCGATGCTGCGAGATTGCTTCGCGTTCA
Source organism: Paraburkholderia sp. SARCC-3016 (assembly GCF_031119615.1). Taxonomy (NCBI): domain Bacteria; kingdom Pseudomonadati; phylum Pseudomonadota; class Betaproteobacteria; order Burkholderiales; family Burkholderiaceae; genus Paraburkholderia; species Paraburkholderia sp. SARCC-3016. Next base: position 121,039 of record NZ_JAVHZD010000023.1, read on the forward strand.
GAAGTGAGCGGCGATTGCCAGGTCTTTGTCGCGGATCGCGCGCGGCTGCCGAGAGCGGGCGCGCGTTGTCGATGCGATCGTGATGCGATCGGCAAAACATGACGGTTCGACCTGTCCCAGGTCAAAGACGCGATGAAAAACAGGGCATTCTCGAGGATGCCCTGCCTTTTCTTTCGACATGGCGGACCGCGTTCTGGCGAAGGGGACTCGGCCGCAAGCCGCAACTGACGACGGCGACAGCAACGGCGACGGCGCCGCGCGGGACTCAAGACTGCGGCAGTTGTTTCCCGGCTGCAACCCGGTCCAGGCTACGCAGAAACGTATCCGCCGATTCGTAGCCGACCACGCGCATCACTTCCTTCCCATCCCGATTGAAGAAGATGATGCCTGGCGGCCCGAAGAGATTAAAGCGCTTCAACAGTGCCTGATCGTCGGTATCGTTCGCGGTGACGTCGGCACGCAGCAGCGTCAACTGCTTCAAGCGCGCACTGACGCGCGGGTCGCTGAACGTGAACTTCTCCATCTCCTTGCAGCTCACGCACCAATCCGCGTAGAAATCGAGCATCGCGGGCTGTGCGGCGGTCTTCACCACCTGGTCCAGCTGACCGGACGAACTGACTGGCGCGAACGCGAGGTCGCTTTGTGCCCTTGCGACGTCACCCGTTGCTTGCGCGCCCGCGCCCGCGGACGCACGGCTGGCGAGCAGCGCGAGAGGCCGCAGCGGGTCGGTCGAACCGGTCGCGACGCCGACCAGCAGCACCGCCGCCCAGATCGCGCACGCAGCGCCGATGCCGCGTCCGAGACCGCGCCAGAGCGCTTTGCCATTGCCCGATTGCTGCGGCGCCGAGAAAAGCCCCAGCGCCGCCGCTGCGATCAGCAGCCACAACACGCTCAACAGCATCTGTGCCGTACCGCCAAGCACGGGCCACACGATCCACAGTGCAGCCGCCAGCAGAACGACGCCGAAGAACACCTTCACGCTGTCCATCCATGCGCCAGCGCGCGGCAAAATCGTGCCCGCGCCCAGACCGATGATAAGCAGCGGCACGCCGAGCCCGATTCCCATCGCGAACAGCGCGGCGCCGCCGAGCGCGGCATTGCCCGTGTGCGCGATAAACGCGAGCACCGCAAAGAGCGGTGCGGTCATGCAGGCGCCGACGACGAGCGCCGACAGCGCGCCCATCGCCGCCACGGCCGCGAACTTGCCGCCCGATCGCCGCTCCGACGCTTTCGACACCCCGCTTTGCCAGCTCTGCGGCAGCACGATATCGACGCCGGCGATCAAGGTCAGCGCAAACGCCGTTAGCAGGATCGCGAACGCGCCGAGTACCCACGGGTTTTGCAGCCACGCGCCGAGGCTCTGCCCAACAAGCGCCGCGGCAATGCCAAGCGCGGTATAGACGAGCGCCATACCGATCACGTACGACGCCGACAGGCCAAAGCCGCGCGCGCGCGTCACACGCGCGCCCTCACCAATGATGATTGCGGAAAGAATCGGAATCATCGGGTAAGAACACGGCAGCAGGCTCAGCACCATACCGGCGACGAAGTACAAGCCGACGATTGCGAAGAACCCGCCGCCTTGCAGCAACGATTGCGCGTAGTCGGCGCTCGTCGCGCGTTCGTACCAGCTCGTCGAGGCGGATGCGTCTATCCCGGATCTGGTCGTCTGCATGGCGCTCGTCGTCGCGCCGGCGCTTGCAGCCTGGAGCGCCGCGCCACTCACGTGATACACGCGCTCCACCGGTGGATAGCAGATGCCCGCGTCGGCACAACCCTGTGACGTGACCGCGAGATCGAACGCTCCGTTTGCCTGCTTCACCGGAATGCGAATGGTCAGCTCGCCACGATAGGTCTCGACGTTCTTCTGGAAGGTTTCGTCGAACTTGACGTGACCGGCCGGCAACTGCGGAGAACCGATCGTCGACGTGCCGTTACGAACCGCAAACGAAAAGCGCTCGCGGTACATGTAGTACCCGTCCGCGATCCTGTAGTGGACGTCGACTTCGCCGGGCTGTTCAGTCGCGCTGAATTTGAACGCGACGGCAAGGTCGAGGAAATCGTCAGCGGCACGAGCCGCGCCGACTGAGAACAGCGCGATCAGCAGACACGTGAAAAGCAGCCTGGCCATACGTATGACACCGAGCGAAGGCGAATTGAGGCCGTTAAACATGGATGGGACGTTGAGTTTCCGCGTTGACCCACTGCCCATACGCGGCCGACGCGATCGCTTGCCACGAGAGGATTTCCGGGGTGTCGTAAGGATGATGCGACAGGATGAACTGCTCGAGTTCCTGCGCCCGGGCGATGCTGGTCTTGAACAGCAACTGGATTTCGTCGGCTGATTCGATCTTGCCCTGCCAGTGAAAGCTCGAACGCGTGGCACCGAGTTGTGTTGCGCAGGCAGCGAGCCGCGCGGCGAGGATCTCCGACGTCAGCTTTTCGGCGATGGTCGTGTCGGGCACCGTGGTCATCATCAGGATCACGTTCATGATTTCCGACGCCTCCTTCACCGGACAAAACAGCGGTACAAAATTCGCTCCCGCTATCGTATCACCTTGCTCCATCAAGCTTTCGCGGCGAATCAGCGGGTAGACTCCTGCTGGTCACTTGTCAGTCGACCGGCAGGCAATGCAAAGCGCCTGAGGTGGCGAGGCGGAAGCCGAGGTGGAAGCCGAAAGCAAAAAACCAGGCGAAAGGCCTGGTTTTTGACTTTCTTCGTATCAGCCGACAGCAGCGAGCTTATTCAGCTTCCGCGACGTTCTCGGCTTCAACCGGCTCCGGACGATCGAGCAGTTCGACAAGCGCCATCGGAGCGTTATCGCCGACGCGGAAACCGAACTTCAGGATACGCAGATAGCCGCCCGGACGGTTCGCGAAGCGCGGACCGAGTACATCGAACAGCTTCGTGACCGAGTCACGATCGCGCAGGCGGTTGAACGCCAGACGGCGGTTAGCCAGCGACGGCTTCTTGCCGAGCGTGATCAGCGGCTCGACGACTTTACGGAGTTCCTTCGCCTTCGGCAGCGTGGTCTTGATGACTTCGTGCTCGATCAGCGAATTGGACATGTTACGGAGCATTGCCAGACGGTGGCTGCTCGTGCGGTTCAGTTTCCGCAGGCCATGACGGTGACGCATTTCAATTTCCTTGATTCGAAGTTTTGATCCAGCTCTTCTATCGCACGTCGCTTCTCATGCTCATGAGAATGCCGTGTGCACGGGCCGGTAGAGAAAAACAGCAAGACGCGGATTTTAAAGGAAAATCCACGTCTTTGCCAGTTGCGGTACCGCTATCGTGCGCGCTGCTTGACCGCGCGCCACGACGTACTTGCCGATTTACTTGTCGAGACCTGCCGGCGGCCAGTTTTCGAGCTTCATACCGAGCGTCAAACCGCGCGAAGCGAGCACTTCCTTGATCTCGTTCAGCGACTTGCGACCGAGGTTCGGCGTCTTCAGCAGCTCGTTTTCGGTGCGCTGGATCAGATCGCCGATGTAGTAGATGTTCTCGGCCTTCAGGCAGTTTGCCGAACGAACCGTGAGCTCGAGATCGTCGACCGGACGCAGCAGGATCGGATCGATCTGCGGTGCGCGCGACGGTGCTTCCGCCGCGGCTTCCGTACCTTCCAGCGCGGCAAACACCGACAGCTGGTCGACCAGAATACGCGCCGACTGACGAATCGCTTCCTCCGGCGAAATCACACCGTTGGTTTCGATGTTCATCACGAGCTTGTCGAGATCGGTACGCTGCTCGACGCGCGCGCTTTCGACTGCGTAGCTCACTCGGCGAACCGGCGAGAACGATGCGTCGAGCACGATACGGCCGATGATCTTCGCCGACTCTTCGCCGTAGCGGCGCACGTTGCCCGGCACATAACCGCGGCCCTTCTCGACCTTGATCTGAACGTCGAGCTTGCCGCCCTTCGACAGATGCGCGATTACGTGATCGGGGTTGATCACTTCACAATCGTGCGCGAGCTCGATATCGCCCGCGGTGACGACGCCTTCGCCTTCCTTGCGCAGCGTAACCGTCACTTCGTCACGGTTATGCAGCTTGAACACCACGCCCTTCAGGTTCAGCAACAGGTTGACCACGTCCTCCTGCACACCGTCCAGCGTCGAATATTCATGCACGACGCCTGCGATCGTCACTTCGGTCGGCGCATACCCGATCATGGACGACAGCAATACGCGCCGAAGCGCGTTACCCAAGGTGTGGCCATAGCCGCGTTCGAACGGCTCCATGACCACCTTCGCGTGGCTTTCGCCCAGCGATTCAACGGCGATAATCTTGGGTTTCAACAAACTGGTTTGCATAGGTTTTCCTTTTCAATACCCTCGGCTCGTTACACCGATAAGGCTGACCGGTAACAACCTGAAAATAAACAGCCGAGACACCCCCTTGCACGACGCAATCAGGGTACCCCGGCCGTTAATCCGATTAGCGCGAATACAATTCGACGATCAGGCTTTCGTTGATATCGCCAGCGATGTCGCTGCGTTCCGGCATCTGCTTGAACGTGCCCTCGAATTTTTTCGTGTCGACAGCGACCCAGCTCGGCAGACCGCCTTGCTCAGCCAGCGACAGCGCTTCGAGAATGCGCGCCTGCTTCTTCGCCTGTTCGCGCACCGCGACGACGTCGCCCGCCTTTACTTGCAGAGACGGGATGTTCGCAACCGTACCGTTGACGGTGATCGCCTTGTGGCCTACAAGCTGACGCGCTTCAGCGCGCGTCGAGCCGAAGCCCATGCGATAGACGACGTTGTCCAGACGGGACTCGAGCAGTTGCAGCAGGTTCTCACCGGTGTTGCCCTTACGACGGTCGGCTTCCGCGAAGTAACGGCGGAATTGGCGCTCGAGAATGCCGTAAATGCGCTTCACTTTTTGTTTTTCGCGCAGCTGCGTGCCGTAATCGGACGTGCGCGCACCCGACGTGCGGCCATGTTGGCCCGGCTTGCTGTCGAGCTTGCATTTGTCGGCGAGCGAACGGCGGGCGCTCTTCAGGAAGAGATCAGTGCCTTCACGGCGGGACAGCTTGGCTTTAGGGCCGATATAGCGTGCCACTTTGCGTTCCTTCTATGTTTGATCACGTGAACTCTCGTTCACGCTAGTCCGAACCCTTTGGGTCGAACGGTGGGCTTAGTCGATTCAATAAAGCAAGTCGCCCGTCGCCGCCGATTCAACACCCGGCGGAAACAGGCGCAAGCAAAAAAGCACGTCTTAGATACGACGACGCTTCGGCGGACGGCAACCGTTGTGCGGAACCGGGGTAACGTCCGAGATCGCCGTGATCTTGATGCCAAGGCCATGCAGCGCACGGACCGCCGACTCGCGACCAGGACCCGGGCCCTTGATTCGCACTTCGAGGTTCTTGACGCCGTATTCCATCGCCACACGGCCAGCCGATTCGGCTGCAACCTGGGCTGCGAACGGGGTCGACTTACGCGAACCCTTGAAGCCCTGGCCACCCGACGTCGCCCAGGCAAGCGCGTTGCCCTGACGATCGGTGATCGTGATGATGGTGTTGTTGAACGACGCGTGAACGTGAACCACGCCCTCGGCGACGTTCTTCTTGACCTTCTTGCGAACGCGTTGCGCCGCGGTGTTGTTCGAAGCCTTAGCCATACGTTTTCCTGTAACTGTCAGTCTCGCTTACTTCTTCAGCGATTGCGCTGCGCGGCGCGGACCCTTACGCGTGCGCGCATTGGTACGCGTACGCTGGCCGCGCAGGGGCAGGCCCTTGCGATGACGCACGCCGCGGTAGCAGCCGAGGTCCATCAGACGCTTGATGTTCATCGTCGTTTCGCGACGCAAATCGCCTTCGACGATGTACTTGCCGACTTCTTCACGCAGCTTTTCGAGGTCTGCGTCGTTCAGGTCCTTGACCTTCTTCGAAAATGCCACACCAGCGGCTTCGCAGATGATGCGCGAGCGCGTGCGGCCGATACCGTAGATAGCCGTCAGGCCGATTTCGGTATGCTGGTGGTTCGGGATATTCACCCCTGCGATACGAGCCATTGTTTTTCCTCAAACAAAAAGCGCAAGCAAAAGCGCGGCGTTCAGCCTTGACGCTGTTTGTGGCGCGGATCAGAGCTGCAAATCACGCGGACAACGCCCTTGCGCTTGATGATCTTGCAGTTGCGGCAGATGCGCTTAACCGATGCCATCACTTTCATGATATTACCCTTTTTTCAAATCACTTCGCCCGGAAAACGATCCGCGCACGCGACAGATCGTAAGGCGTCAACTCAACTGTCACCTTGTCGCCCGGCAGGATCCGGATGTAGTGCATCCGCATCTTGCCGGAGATATGTCCCAATACGACATGGCCGTTCTCCAGCTTTACCCTGAAGGTAGCGTTAGGCAGGTTCTCAATCACTTCGCCCTGCATCTGGATGACATCGTCTTTGGCCATAAGTCCTTTAGCGCATTGGGACGCCGCCGCCTTTGAAATTGGCTTTCTTCAGCAGCGATTCATACTGTTGCGACATTACGTACGACTGCACCTGGGCCATGAAATCCATGGTGACCACCACGATGATCAGTAGCGAGGTTCCACCAAAATAAAACGGCACGTTCCAGCGCAGCACCAAAAATTCGGGCAGCAGGCAAACGAACACGATATAGATCGCTCCGGCCAACGTCAGACGCGTAAGAATCCGGTCGATATAGCGCGCCGTCTGGTCGCCCGGACGGATACCCGGGACGAATGCGCCACTCTTCTTCAGGTTGTCGGCCGTTTCTCTGCTGTTGAACACCAGCGCGGTGTAGAAGAAGCAGAAAAACACGATCGCCAACGCATACAGCAACACGTACACGGGCTGGCCTGGCTTCAGCGCTTCGGCAATGTTGTGCAGCGTGTCTGCAAACCAGCCGCCGTTGTTCGCGCCGGAACTGAACCAGCTCAGAATCGTCGCCGGGAACAGGATGATCGACGATGCAAAGATCGGCGGAATCACGCCCGACATATTCAACTTCAGCGGCAGATGCGACGACTGGCCACCGTAGATCTTGTTGCCAACCTGACGCTTCGCGTAGTTCACGAGAATCTTGCGCTGGCCGCGTTCGATGAACACCACCAGATACGTCACTGCTGCAATTAGCGCGACCACGATGATTGCCGAGATGATCGACATCGACCCGGTACGCACCAGTTCGAAGAGACCACCGATCGCATTCGGGAAACCCGCCGCGATACCACCAAAAATGATGATCGAGATACCGTTGCCCAGACCGCGCTCCGTGATCTGCTCACCGAGCCACATCAGGAACATGGTTCCCGTTACCAGCGTCACAACAGTCGTCAACCGGAACACCATGCCCGGATCGAGCACGAGGCCTGGCTGGTTCTCAAGCGCAACCGCGATGCCGAAGGCCTGGAACGTCGCAAGCAGAACGGTGAAGACTCGTGTGTACTGAGTGATCTTCCGCTGCCCGGCCTGCCCTTCCTTCTTCAGCGCTTCCAGCTGCGGCGACACGATTGCCAGCAACTGCATGATGATCGACGCCGAGATGTACGGCATGATCCCCAACGCAAACACAGTGAATCGCGACAACGCGCCACCTGAGAACATGTTGAACATGCCCAGGATGCCGCCTGCCTGGCTCTGAAACAGCTTCGCCAGTTGATCCGGGTCGATACCCGGCACCGGAATATGCGCGCCGATACGATAGACGACCAGCGCCAGCAGCAGGAACACTGCACGCCGACGGAGGTCGCCGAACTTCGCCGCGCCGCGACCGGGTTTTGCGAGACTCGGACTGTTAGCCAAGTACCTTCTCCGATGCAAATGCTAGTGACGGCAATCCGCTTGCTCGTTACTCGGCAAAAGAGCCGCCCGCTGCTTCAATCGCAGCACGTGCACCCTTCGTCGCACCCAGACCCTTCACGACGATCTTGCGCTTCAACTCGCCCGTCGCAATGATCTTCGCGCTCTTCATAAGCTCGCCAACCAGACCGGCCTGCTTCAGTGCGAGCAGATCGATTTCGTCGACCGGCAACTTTTCCAGATCGCCCAGCCGCACTTCACCGACGAATTCCTTCGTCAGCGACTTGAAGCCGCGCTTCGGCAGACGACGCTGCAGAGGCATTTGACCGCCTTCGAAGCCGACCTTGTGGAAGCCGCCCGAACGCGATTTCTGACCCTTGTGACCACGACCTGCGGTCTTGCCGAGGCCGGAGCCGATACCGCGGCCGACGCGACGCTTTGCGTGCTTCGCGCCTTCTGCCGGTTTCAGGTTATTCAATTCCATTATCAACTCCTTGAGTACCCGATCAGCCGCTTAACCGATGACCTTAACGAGGTACGAGACCTTGTTGATCATGCCGCGCACAGCCGGCGTGTCTTGCAGTTCGCTGACCGAGTTGAGTCGGCGCAGGCCCAAGCCGCGCACCGTTGCACGGTGCGATTCGCGGGTGCCGATCAGGCTCTTGACGAGCTGAACCTTCACAGTTTTTTCAGACATCGTGCCCACCTTTAGCCCAGAATTTCTTCGACGGACTTACCACGCTTCGCCGCGATATCCGCCGGCGTGGACTGCTTGCGCAGGCCGTCGAGCGTCGCACGAACGAGGTTGTACGGGTTCGTCGAACCGTGGCTCTTCGCCACGACGTTCTGCACACCCATCACGTCGAACACTGCACGCATCGGACCGCCGGCGATCACACCGGTACCGTCCTTCGCCGGAGCGAGCAGGACCGTCGATGCGCCGTGCTTTCCGTGTACTTCATGTTGCAGCGTGCCGTTCTTGAGCGGCACCTTGAACATGTTGCGGCGCGCCTGTTCCATCGCCTTCTGGACAGCAACCGGCACTTCCTTCGCCTTGCCTTTGCCCATACCGACGCGGCCATCGCCATCGCCAACCACGGTCAGTGCGGCGAAGCCGAGAATCCGGCCACCCTTCACCACCTTGGTCACGCGATTGACCGAGATCATTTTTTCGCGAAGGCCGTCGTCGCGTTCGTCAGCCTGAACTTTCGCTTGCATCTTTGCCATGACGAATTCTTCCCTTAGAACTTGAGCCCGGCTTCGCGCGCGGCATCAGCCAGCGCTTTCACGCGGCCGTGGTAGCGGAAACCCGAGCGGTCGAAGGCGACGGATTCGATGCCGGCAGCCTTGGCCTTTTCAGCGATACGCTTGCCGATCAGGGTCGCAGCGGCAACGTTGCCACCCTTACCCGACTGGTCGGCGAGCTGCGCACGCACTTCGGCTTCGAGCGTCGACGCGCTGGCGAGCACCTTGGTGCCGCACGGCGAGAACACTTGAGCATAAATATGCGTGTTCGTGCGGTGAACGGCCAGGCGCGCGACCTGCAGCTCAGCGATCTTGATACGCGTCTGACGAGCGCGGCGCAGGCGAGATTGAGTCTTATCCATGATTGCGCACCCTTACTTCTTCTTCGTTTCTTTGAGGATCACGACCTCGTCGGCATAGCGCACACCCTTGCCCTTATAGGGCTCGGGCGGACGGTAACCGCGCACTTCCGCGGCAACCTGGCCGACCTTCTGCTTGTCGATCCCCTTGATCACGATTTCGGTTTGCGACGGGGTTTCAGCCTTGATGCCTTCCGGCATCTGGTGCACCACCGGGTGCGAGAAACCCAGCGACAGATTCAGCTTGTCGCCTTGCGCTTGCGCACGATAACCAACGCCAACCAGCGTCAGCTTGCGCTCGAAACCCTTGGTCACGCCGTTCACCATGTTCGCCACCAGTGCGCGCATCGTGCCCGACATTGCGTTTGCTTCGCGGCTGTCGTCGATCGGCTCGAACTTCACCGTGCCGTTGTCGTTGACCACCTTCACGAGGCGATTCGCGTTTTGCGAGATTGTGCCCAGCGGACCCTTGACGGTAATACGCTCGCCGCTGATCGCCACTTCTGCGCCCTGCAGCGCAACCGGGCTTTTACCTACTCGAGACATGTTTCTCTCTCCTTTCGGCCTTAAGCGACGTAGCAGATGACTTCGCCGCCCACGCCCGTGGCGCGGGCCTTGCGATCCGTCATCACACCCTTCGGCGTCGACACAATTGCAACGCCGAGGCCGTTCATGACCTGCGGAATCTCATTGCGGCCGCGGTACACGCGCAGGCCAGGCTTCGACACGCGCTCGAGGCGTTCGATAACCGGACGGCCGGCGTAGTACTTCAGAGCGATATTCAGCTCCGTCTTCGCGCCTTCGGACTTCACTGCGAAGTCGTCGATATAGCCTTCGTCCTTCAGGACCTGCGCGATCGCAATCTTGACCTTCGACGAGGGCATCGTCACCGAAACTTTCTCGACCATCTGCGCATTGCGGATGCGAGTCAGCATATCGGCGATAGGATCACTCATGCTCATCTTATGTTTCTCCTATTACCAGCTCGCCTTGGTCAGGCCAGGGATCTCGCCACGGAACGCGATTTCACGAATCTTGTTACGAGCCAGCCCGAATTTACGGAACGTGCCGCGCGGACGACCCGTGATCGCGCAACGATTACGTTGACGCGTCGGGTTTGCATTGCGAGGCAGTTGTTGCAGATCCAGACGAGCGGCATAGCGCTCTTCGTCCGACTTGCTCGCGTCGTCGATGATCGCCTTCAGTTCTGCACGCTTCGCCGCGTACTTTGCTACGAGGCGAGCACGCTTCTTTTCACGTTCGATCAGTGCCAGTTTAGCCACGGTAACCTCAGTTTCTGAACGGGAACTTGAAGCTGGCGAGCAGTGCCTTTGCTTCGTCGTCGGTCTTCGCGGTGGTGGTGATGCTGATGTTCAGCCCACGCAGCGCGTCGATTTTGTCGTAGTCGATTTCGGGGAAAATGATCTGCTCTTTCACACCGATGTTGTAGTTGCCACGACCGTCGAATGCACGGCCCGACACGCCACGGAAGTCACGCACACGCGGAAGCGCAACCGTCACAAAGCGGTCGAGAAATTCGTACATCGCCTGGCCACGCAACGTGACCATCGCACCAATCGGATAGCCCTGGCGAATCTTGAAGCCCGCGATTGCCTTGCGCGCTTTCGTGATCACCGGCTTCTGACCCGCGATCTTCGTCAGATCGCCGACGGCGTTCTCGATGATCTTCTTGTCAGCGACGGCTTCGCCAAGACCCATGTTCAGCGTGATCTTGGTGATGCGCGGCACTTCCATGACGGACTTGTAGCCGAACTTCTCGATCAGGCCGGGGACAACCTTCTCTTTATAGAATTCTTGCAAACGTGCCATTTTTTACTCCGCAGCGTCAGGCGCCCAGCACAGCACCAGTCGTCTTCAGGAAACGGACCTTCTTGTCTCCGTCGACCTTGATGCCGACACGCGACGGCTTACCATTCGCGTCGACCAGAGCGACGTTCGAGATGTGGAGCGGCATTGCCTTCGCTTCCACACCACCCGTCGTACCCTTTATCGGGTTCGGCTTCACATGCTTCTTGGCGATATTGATACCCTCGACCGTCACACGCTCGTCGCCAACAGCCAGCACGACTCCGCGCTTGCCCTTGTCCTTACCGGTCGTGACGATGACTTCGTCGCCTTTGCGAATCTTGTTCATCTCGGCTCCTTACAGCACTTCCGGCGCGAGCGAAACGATCTTCATGAAACGTTCGCTACGCAGCTCACGCGTGACCGGCCCGAAAATACGGGTACCGATAGGCTCAAGCTTGGTATTCAAAAGCACGGCGGCGTTGCCGTCGAACTTGATCAGCGAGCCGTCTTGACGGCGCACGCCCTTGGCGGTGCGAACCACCACGGCGTTGTAGATTTCGCCTTTCTTCACGCGCCCGCGCGGCGTTGCCTCTTTGACGCTCACCTTGATGATGTCGCCGATGTTGGCATAACGACGCTTCGAGCCGCCGAGCACCTTGATGCACATGACTTCACGCGCACCCGTGTTGTCGGCCACTTCAAGCCGAGTTTCGGTCTGGATCATGATTTACTTTTCCCAACTTAATCCGATTGCACCACCATGGCACAGCCGGTCAGTCTTGGTCCCGTCAGCCGTGTGGCTGCTTGGGTTAGAACAGGCAGCGACGGCTAACGAAACCCGCCATCGCAAATCCGGTGAATCATTTAGCGCGGGCTACCGCCCGAACCGTCTTCCCACCAGGGTTACCACTTACGATTTGCCCGCCAATCTGCCATTGCAATTGCCAACTGCAGGCAACAGCTGGGCTCCCACGAAGAGGGAAGACCGAGATTATATCAAATAATCTCGGTCTCGCAAGTCCAACCTACTGCGATTTCAACTACTTCAACGACTCGGTTATGAGCCGCAGTTGCATCAGATGATGCGAGCAGCCTCGACGAGACGCGACACCGTCCAGGCTTTCGTCTTCGAAATCGGACGGGTTTCCTGGATTTCAACGAGGTCGCCCTCGTTATAGTTGTTCGCTTCGTCGTGAGCGTGATACTTCTTCGACCGTACGACGTACTTGCCGTAGATCGGGTGCTTGACGCGGTGCTCGACCAGCACGGTGACCGTCTTGTCCATCTTGTTGCTGACGACCTTGCCGACCAGCGTCCGCTTGAGCGAGGTTTTTACGCTATCGTTCATTTCTGGTTCGCCTTCTCAGTCAGGACGGTCCGCACACGTGCGATGTCGCGACGGACCTTTTTCAGCTGGCTCGTATTCGTGAGCTGCTGGGTCGCGAGCTGCATGCGCAGGCCGAATTGCGCCTTCAACAGGTCCGACAGCTCCTTGTTGAGCGCGGCCTTATCTTTCTGGTGAAGTTCGGATGCCTTCATCATCACTCCTTAGGCGCCAAGCTGACGAACGATGAAGGTCGTCTTCAGCGGCAGCTTTGCTGCAGCCAGACGGAACGCTTCGCGTGCCAGCTCTTCGGTTACGCCGTCCATTTCATACAGCATCTTGCCCGGTTGAATCTCGGCGACGTAGTACTCCGGGTTACCCTTACCGTTACCCATACGTACTTCAGCCGGCTTTTGCGAGATCGGCTTGTCCGGGAAAATGCGGATCCAGATGCGGCCGCCGCGCTTGATGTGACGCGTCATTGCACGACGCGCCGCTTCGATCTGACGCGCGGTCAGGCGGCCGCGACCGATAGCTTTCAGGCCATACTCACCGAACGACACGGCGTTGCCGCGCGTCGCCACACCGGTGTTACGACCCTTCTGCTCTTTGCGATACTTCCTGCGTTTCGGTTGCAGCATGGTTATTCTCCAGTCTTGCCATCGCCGCCGGCAGCACCGCCACCAGCGCCGCCGGCGCCACCACGACGCGGGCCGCCACGGCGAGCACCTGCCGGACCACCGCCTTCACCGTCACGACGCGGACGGCGGTCGCCACCCGGGCGTGCGTTGCGGCGCGGACGCTTTTCCTCGGCGACTTCTTCCACCACCGGTGCATCGTTGCGGCCGAGGGTATCGCCCTTGTAGACCCACACCTTGACGCCGATGATGCCGTACGTCGTCTTCGCTTCCGATGTCGCGTAGTCGATGTCCGCACGCAGCGTATGCAGCGGCACGCGGCCTTCGCGATACCACTCCGTACGAGCGATTTCGATGCCGTTCAGACGGCCGGCGCTCATGATCTTGATGCCCTGGGCGCCAAGACGCATCGCGTTTTGCATCGCACGCTTCATCGCGCGGCGGAACATGATCCGGCGCTCGAGCTGTTGCGTGATGGAATCGGCGATCAGTTGCGCGTCGGTTTCCGGCTTGCGAATTTCTTCGATGTTGACGTGAACCGGAACGCCCATGCGCTTCTGCAGTTCCGACTTCAACAGTTCGATGTCTTCGCCTTTCTTGCCGATCACGACACCCGGACGCGAGCTGTAAATCGTGATGCGCGCGTTCTTTGCAGGACGCTCGATCACGACGCGGCCGACGGACGCGTTCTTCAGCTTTTTCTTCAGGTATTCACGAACACCGATGTCTTCCTGCAACATCGCCGCGAAATTGTTGTTGTTCGCGTACCAACGCGACGCCCAATTGCGGCTGACGGCCAAACGGAAGCCAGTCGGATGAATTTTCTGTCCCATCGTATGGCCCCTTAATTCCCGACCGTCACAGTGATGTGACAGGATTGCTTCTCAATGCGGTTGCCGCGGCCTTTCGCGCGCGCGGTGAAACGCTTGAGCGACGCAGCCTTGTCGACATAGATGCTCGTGATCTTGAGCTCGTCGATATCGGCGCCTTCGTTGTGCTCCGCATTCGCGATTGCCGACAGCACGACCTTCTTCACGATGCCAGCCGCCTTCTTCGGCGAGAACGTCAGAACGTTCAGCGCCTTGTCGACCGGCAAACCGCGGATCTGGTCAGCCACAAGGCGCGTCTTCTGCGCCGAGATGCGGGCACCGCGATGAATTGCTTTCACTTCCATCTTGATTGCCCCTTATTTCTTGGCCTTCTTGTCGGCCGCGTGACCCTTGAACGTACGGGTCAATGCGAACTCGCCAAGCTTGTGGCCGACCATGTTTTCCGTGACATACACCGGAACGTGTTGACGGCCGTTGTGAACAGCGATCGTCAGACCGATGAAGTCCGGCAGAATCGTCGAACGACGCGACCAGGTTTTGATCGGCTTCTTGTCACGCGAAGCTGCAGCCGCCTCAACTTTCTTCAGCAAATGGGCGTCGCAGAACGGACCTTTTTTGATTGAACGTGCCATTGCCTACTCCTTAACGCTTGTGACGGCGCTGGACGATCATGCTCGTCGTGCGCTTGTTGCTGCGGGTGCGGTAGCCCTTTGTCGGCGTACCCCACGGGCTCACCGGATGGCGACCTGCTGCCGTCTTGCCCTCGCCACCACCGTGCGGGTGATCGACCGGGTTCATGGCAACGCCGCGCACCGTCGGGCGGATACCGCGCCAGCGGTTCGCGCCGGCCTTACCGATTTGACGGAGGCTGTGCTCTTCATTGCCCACTTCGCCGATCGTCGCGCGGCACTCGACGTGCACGCGGCGAATTTCACCCGAACGCAGACGGACCTGTGCGTAGACGCTCTCACGAGCCAGCAACATCGCCGACGTACCAGCCGAACGCGCCATTTGCGCGCCCTTGCCCGGCAGCATTTCGATGCAGTGAATCGTCGTACCGACCGGAATGTTGCGGATCGGCAGCGTATTGCCTGCGCGGATCGGCGCTTCGGAACCGGACATCAGTTGCTGGCCGACCGCCACGCCCTTCGGCGCGATGATGTAGCGGCGCTCGCCGTCGGCGTACAGCACCAACGCGATGTTCGCGCTGCGGTTCGGGTCGTACTCGATACGCTCGACCTTCGCCGGAATGCCATCCTTCGTGCGACGGAAGTCGATGACACGATAGTGATGCTTGTGGCCACCGCCTTGATGGCGCGTGGTGATGTGACCGTTGTTGTTACGGCCTGCCTTCGACTTTTGCACGTCGAGCAGCGGTGCATAAGGCTTGCCTTTGTGCAATTCCTTATTCACCACCTTGACCATCGCGCGGCGACCCGGCGAAGTCGGCTTAACTTTCACGATTGCCATGATTACTTGGCCTCCGCTTCAAAGTTGATTTCCTGGCCGGGCTTCAGGCAGACGTACGCTTTCTTCACGTCCTTGCGCTTGCCCATGAAGCGGCCAAAGCGCTTTGCCTTGCCCTTCTGAACCAGCACATTGACGGAATCGACTTCCACCTTGAACAGCAGCTCGACAGCAGCCTTCACTTCCTGCTTCGTGGCATCCGGCGCAACTTCGAACACGACTTGCTCGTTCTTGTCGGCCACCAGCGTCGCCTTTTCGGAGATCACCGGCGCGAGCAGGACCTGCATCAAACGATGATCGTTTTTGCGAATCTCGCTCATGACAGCAACTCCTCGATCTGGGCGACCGCAGCCTTCGTGATCAGCACTTTCTTGAAGTAGATCAGCGACAGCGGGTCGGCATAGCGCGGCTCGACAACCGCCACGTGGGCGAGGTTGCGCGACGCGAGGTACAGGTTCTCATCAACCGTGTCGGTGATAACGAGCACGGAATCGAGACCCATCGCCTTGAATTTCTGGGCCAACAGCTTGGTCTTCGGTGCTTCGAGCGTCAGCTCGTCGACCACCGAGATGCGGCCTTCGCGAGCCAACTGCGAGAAGATCGAACAGAGACCTGCGCGATGCATCTTCTTGTTGACCTTGTGCGAGAAGTTTTCTTCCGGCGAATTCGGGAAGATACGACCACCGCCGCGCCACAACGGGCTCGACGTCATACCGGAACGAGCACGGCCCGTACCCTTTTGACGCCACGGCTTTTTCGTCGAGTGATGAACCTGTTCACGGTCCTTCTGCGCACGGTTGCCGCTACGAGCATTGGCCTGGTACGCAACCACGATCTGGTGGATCAGCGCTTCGTTGTAGTCACGGCCGAACACGACGTCCGACGCGGTAACTGCCGCACCTTCCTGACCATCGGCATTCAGGAGCTTAAGTTCCATTATTTCGCTCCTTTCTTCGCCGGCGTTTTCACAGCCGGCGTCACAAAGACCTTGCCGCCCTTCGCGCCCGGAACGGCGCCCTTGACGAGCAGCAACTTGCGGTCAGCGTCGATACGAGCGATTTCGAGGTTCTGCACCGTGACCGTTTCGTCACCGAGGTGACCGGTCATGCGCTTACCCGGAAACACGCGACCCGGGTCCTGCGCCATACCGATCGAGCCCGGCACATTGTGCGAACGCGAGTTACCGTGCGATGCGCGGCCCGAAGCGAAGTTGTAACGCTTGATGGTGCCGGCGTAGCCCTTACCGATCGACACGCCTTGCACGTCGACCTTCTGGCCCACTTCGAACAGATCCGGACCAACGATCGCGCCGTTCGACAGCTCAGCTGCCTTGGCTGCATCGATGCGGAATTCTTTGAGGATTTCACCAGCTTGAACGCCGGCTTTGGCGAGATGACCTGCGAGCGGCTTCGTCACACGCGATGCACGGCGCGCGCCGAAAGCAACCTGAACAGCCGTGTAGCCGTCGGTTTCAACAGTCTTGATCTGCGTCACGCGGTTGTCGGACACGTCCAGCACGGTGACGGGAATTGAATCCCCTTCAGCCGTGAAGATACGGGTCATGCCAACCTTGCGACCTACGAGTCCAAGGCTCATCGTTTTCTCCATTCCCGACTGCGATTGGTCGGGGCTAATTTACAAAATGCCGCGTTTCTCAGCGCTTTCAGAATGATCTGCTGGGCGCGAACCACCACGACTTTTTTGCGCAAATGCGCGAAAAGCCTTGCATTATAGCGAGGCCTTTCGTTTTCCGCAAGCAATCAAAGACTTAGCAGCACCCCTCGAACTGGGCGCCTTGCGAGGCTTATTGCAGCTTGATCTCGACGTCCACGCCAGCGGGCAGGTCGAGCTTCATCAGCGCGTCGACCGTCTTGTCCGTCGGGTCGACGATGTCCATCAGACGCAGGTGCGTGCGAATTTCGAGCTGATCGCGCGACGTCTTGTTGACGTGCGGCGAGCGCAGGATGTCGAAACGCTGGATGCGGGTCGGCAGCGGCACCGGACCACGAACGATTGCGCCAGTCCGCTTCGCGGTATCGACGATTTCGGCTGCCGACTGGTCGATCAGGCGATAGTCGAAAGCTTTCAGGCGAATACGGATTTTCTGGTTCTGCATGACGATTCCTTGAAAAGAGCGAGGCGATGTTGCACCGCCAAATGGGTAAAAGAACGAGGGACGAGGACTTCCGCGGGAGCGGGCGCCCTCACCCCGGGCACCATCTATTACTTGGAGCAAGCCAGCGATTTTACTCGATGATCTTGGCGACGACACCTGCGCCGACGGTACGGCCACCTTCACGGATCGCGAAGCGCAGACCTTCTT